>JAFAVZ010000189.1 GCA_019242175.1 Acidobacteriota bacterium | reverse complement strand
GTCGCGGTCAGAATCCCCGCGGTGAGGATCAACAAGACGATGCGTCGGATCAGCAGGAAGTGATGCCGGCGTTTGCTGTCGGCCACGTAGCGGAACGTGATGCGCCGCCACGCCACGGCGATCGCGATCACGATGAGGAGGAGGATGCCGAGAAAGACGCCGCGGAAGGTGAGGCGGCGGAAGTCGTCGTGCGACTGGTCCGCCACCGATTCCCGCCAACGCCCGACGTTCGCCTTGTAGGCATCGAGCAGGATGCGTCGCTTCGCCAGCGGCAGCATCGCCGCGGTGAGGCTGCGGAAGCGCGCGCTGAGCGCATCGAGCTCCGTCTTGCGGCGCATCAGCTCCGCCGGATCGCTCGACTCGGGCGCGTTGAGCAGCGCGTCGGTTCGCTGGCGCGACTGTTGGAGCTGGCCGGTGATCGGCGCCATGAGCGCGCGCGCATCGCGTTGCAGGATGTCCGCGGCGCGCATGGCGGTGATCAAGTTGTTGTCTTTCTGATTGAGGTGGATGAGATCGGCGATGAGCCCGACGACGCTCGACGGCGGCGCCTTCTTCGCCGCGGCCGGCACCGGCGTCGGGGCAGGCGTGGTCGTCACAGTCTGCTCCAGCGCGTTGATCTGCGACGCGAGGTCGCTGCCGCCGCCATTGCCCCCCGTCTCGTTCACGAAGCCGACGATGCCGGTGAAAGCCTCGTTGCGAACGGTCGCCATCCCCACCCTGCTCTGCGCCTCCGCCACCGCCGCCTCGAGCCGCGGCCGGTCCGCCGGCGTCGCGGCCGCGAGCTGGCGTTGCAATTCGGCGAGCCTCGCTTGTTCGCGACGCAGCAGATCGGCCGCGGAGCTCGCACGTTTCGCGAGCCGCTGTTGCCTCGGATCCTGCGGATTCGCCGTCACCACCGCCTGCGCCGCAATCCACTGAGCCTCGGCCTTCGCGGCCTCGAACGAGAGCGTCACGACCTGCCGCGCGAGCTGCCGGTTGTCGTTGAGGAAGAGGATGTCCGTCGGCTGGTCGACGAGGTCGGTCTGCCCATCGATGCGCTGATACCAGCCGACGGTGCGGTTCAAAAAGACGAGGATCTGCTCGGCCGTGACCTGCTGCGGCGCCGCCGCCGGCGAGGGCTGGGCGGGCGGCGCGGCAGAGGCGGCTGCGGCGAGCGCGAGGAGGAGAACGGCGAGTACGTTGCGCACGGTCGAAGAATATGACGCGCAAGTGTCATCCTGAGTCGCGAAGACGACGAAGGATCTCCTGTTGCGGGCGATCAGCGCCCGTGCAGGGAGATCCTTCGCTGCGCTCAGGATGACACTGCTCCCGGCGCGTACGCGACGTGTACCTATTGACGCGCACGTGTCATCCTGAGTCGCGAAGACGACGAAGGATCTCCTGTTGCGTGCGATCAGCGTCCGTGCCGGGAGATCCTTCGTCCTCCTCGGGACTCAGGATGACACCGGAGGCGTGCGCGACGCCCTCGAATCCGGAGATCCTTCGCTGCGCTCAGGATGACAAGGGGCCTGTCACCAGCGCTCCTTCCCCCTGTTCGCGGAACGCGCCGGTATTCACGATCGGCGACAAGCGCTTGAGCTCGCGTTGCTCCGCGAGAATCGCCTCGAGCTTCGGGCGCGCGGCGATCGACTCCGGCGTCTCCTGCCCGGGCCACGCGAGGTTGTGGACCTCGGTCGGATCCTCGCCGAGCTTGTACTGCTCGTACTGATCCTCGACGCTCGTGTAGATCTGCTGCAGCTGGTTGATCGCCGGGTTCGTGATGTTCTGGTACGTCTGCACTTCCTGCGAGTAGTGCACGTACTTCCACAGCACGCCGTCGAGCTCCACGACGATCGCCTCGACCTGATTCGGCGGCAGCACGTTGTGCCACTGCCGATTTCCGGTGATCTGGTTGAGCCCCTGCGCCACGTCGTCGATCGTCATGAAGTACACCGGCTCTCCCGGCGGCAGATGCGCGTCGCCACGGACGACCGGCGCGAGATTGCGTCCGACCAGCCGCCGCGTCTCCTCATGCGTCTTCCGCACCTCCGACGCGAGCCCCTCGGCATCGATGCCGGCCAGGCCGAGGAGCGTCGGGAGGAGATCGGCGTGCGATGTGAGCGCGTCGACGTTGCGGGCTTGTTCGGTCACGGGCTTGCCGCTGATGATGAGCGGCACGTGGATCGTCTCCTCGTACGCCTGGTACCACTTCTGATGCATGCCCCCGTGCGCGCCGAGCATCTCGCCGTGGTCAGACGTGAAGACGATGATCGTGTCCTCCGCGAAGCGCGAACGCAGCAGCCGTTCGTAGACGGCATAGACGTGGTTCTCCGCCTCGATCTGCAGGAAGTAGTAGAACTGGCGATAGAGGTCGACGGTCGGCTGCGGCAGGAACATCTGCGGATACGTGTCGACGTAGCTCTGCTGGCAACGCGGCTTCGTCGAGAGGTCTTCGTTCTGCGTCGGCGGGGGCGGAATCGGCGGCACCTGCGCATCGGTCGGATACGGCAGGCCCCACGACTTCCACACGATGCCGAAGAACACGATGTCGTGCGGATTCACGTACGAGTTCACGATCAGCCACGGCTCGTCGGAATCCTGTTCGTCGAGACGATCGAGCAGCGCCAATGCCTCGCGCGCGTAAAGCGGATCGCGCCTCCATCCGCTGTTCGCCTCGAATCTGCCGTGCGGCTCCGGACCGATCCAGCCGTCGAAGCCATACTTGTCGAGCCGATTCGCGCGGCGATAGAGATCGGTGTTCTCCACGATCGACTCGCCGCTGTCCGTGTTGGAGAGCAACGCGTTGTGCGTGCCGGGGATGAGGATGTCCGCGTGCGAGATGTGCCACTTGCCGCGGTAGTGCGTCCTGTAGCCGGCGGCGCGGAACCAGTCGCCCATCGTCGGCACCATGTCCGGATCGAGCCAGAACATCCCCGGGTCGTAGTTCTGCTTCCCGATGCCGTCCGTCTGGCTCACGCCGTGGAGCGACGGGTACTGCCCGGTGAAGATCGAGGTGCGGCTCGGCGCGCACGCGGCGGACTGCACGTAGTGCCGGCGAAAGTCGATGCCGTTCTCGCGCAACGCAGTCTGGGCCCGGAGGTTGTTGCGCATCCAGTCGCGCAGCACGGGTCCGTCGTAAACGGTGGGATAGCGCAATTCATCGACGAGAAAGAGCAGGATGTTCGGACGCTTCTTCTTCATGAAAGAGGAGAGCGGGCAGGACCATACTTCCCTACCCGCCTCGGGCATCGCCCGGGTGCGTTTGGGGCCAGAGGCTTTGCGGAGGGCTCTTGGCAAATCGCCGACTTACCGTCCGGCCCTTTGCCACGAGCTCCCCCGCATCCGTCGCGTTTAGGCGTCACGGCGCGTGGAGACGGCGGCAAGTGTGTTCGGGAAGGCTCGCCGCGAAGCCGGTGGCCCGGAGCGCACCGGGCCGTGCCCGGCTATTGCACGTGCGCGGGGTCCATCCACAGCACTTCCCAGTGATGGCCGTCGAGGTCGTAGAAGCTCCAGTTGTACATGAAGCCCATCTCGTTCGCGTCCATCGCGTGACGGCCGCCGCCGTCGATCGCCTTGCGCACCATCGAGTCGACTTCCGCCTTGCTCGTGCAAGAAAGCGCAAGCAGCGCCTCGGTCGCTTTCGACGTATCGGCGATCTGGTTCTTCGTGAAGCCGGAGAAGAACGGCTCGGTGAGCAGCATGACGTACGCCTTGTCGCTGACGATCATGCAGGCCGCTTTCTCATCGGTGAACTGCGCGTTGAAGGTGAAGCCGAGGTTGGCGAAGAACTGCTTCGACTTCTCGAGGTCGCGGACGGGAAGGTTGATGAAGATCTCGCGGGACATGGTCATTTCTCCTGATTCAATCGATCTCACGCGAACGGAAGCACGGCGCGGACGCGGCGATCGCGGAGCCACAGTCCACCCCAGATGAGGAGGGCGACATAGACGGGAAAGAGGATGTGGCTGAAGAGCGGGTTGCCGACGCGGACGTGCGTCGCGACGGCGCCGCCGAGGTAGCCGGTCCAGAGCAGGGCGCCGAGGATGCTCGTGCGCGGGATGAGATAGAGGATGAGCAGGATCGCCTGGAGGATGCCGAGCGGCAGGATGACGCTCGCCGGATATCCGAGCTCCGTCGTCCCCTTGATCACCGCCTCGGGTCGCGTGAGCTTGCCGATGACGTCGAAGAGCAGGAAGAGCACGGCGAGGCCGGTCAGGATGCGGCCGGTGATGACCTGACCGCGGGAGCTCGTCGGAACGGGGAAGTCGGCGGGGTAGGTTTCGTGGATTGCGCTCATCGGGTTCCTCCTCGAAGTTGTTTTGAAGAGGTAGACCGCGGCGCGATGCGAAACTCATCGGTCGACGAAGAAAAAGTTGCTGGTTGCTGGTTGCTTGCGCCGATGCTCGTTCCAGGCGCAGAGGCGCAAGTAACCAGCAACCAGTAACTTTTCTCAGAGATCCATCGCCAACCCAAACATCGGAAACAGGGTCTCGACGTCGAGGAAATTCGTCCAGGACGCGATGCGTGAGCCGTCGAGCTCGAGCACGATGAGAGCCCAGGCGTGGTAGGCGCCGGGTGCCTCGCTCTTGCGGTACTGGGCGAACGCGGGCGAGCCGTTTGCCGAAACGCGCATGATGCGCGAGCCGCGGCAAGGCGCGCCGGGACCGAGGAGCCAGTCGCGGATGGGATCCGGGCCTTGGAGCCACATGCTGTACGGCGGCATCGAGAACGCGACGTCGTCGCGCACCAGAGAGACGAGGCGATCGACGTCGTAGCGTTGGAAGGCGTCGACGTAGCGGTCGAGCATCTCCATCTGCTCTTCGTCGAGCTCCGCGGACGACGGCGCATCGGCGTTGCGCGCGGCCAGCGTCGCGCGGGCACGCTGCAATGCACTGTTGACCGAGGCGACGGTGGTGTCGATGGTCTCGGCGGTCTCCGCGGCCGACCAACCGAGAACGTCGGCGAGGAGGAGCGCCGCGCGTTGGCGCGGCGGGAGATGCTGCAGCGCCGCGACGAAGGCGAGGCGGATGCTTTGGCGCATCGATGCGAGCTCGAACGGGTCGGCATCGGCGGGAAGCGCGCGGACGTCGGGGATCGGCTCGAGCCAGTGCGTGCGCTCCTTCGTCTCCAGTGACGCGTGCTCGACGTCCGTCGACGGCCCTTCTTCGATCGGACGGAAACGCCGCGATTTTTCGGTGAGCGCGTCGAGGCAGACGTTCGTCGCGATCTTGTAAAGCCACGTGCGGATCGAGGCGCGGCCTTCGAAGCGACCGAGGTTGCGCCAGGCGCGGACGATCGTCTCCTGCACGGCGTCGTCCGCGTCGGCCGAGGAGCCGAGCATGCGGTAGCAGTGGCCGGTGAGCGCGGCGCGGTGCGCCTCGAGATCGGCGACGTCGGCGTGCATTGTCACGGTGATATCACAGCCGGCCGCGGATGCGGTGCTAACGTTTCGCACCATTCATGAAGACCTGCTCCGCGCTGCTTCTTCTGCTCACGCTCGCCGGCTCGGCCAACGCTGCGCAATCGGTCGAACAGTTCAATCAATCGTTCGCGGATGCGACGCGCAAGATGAGCAATGACGCGACTCTCGCGTTGTGGGAGGAGAACGGCATCAGCCTTCTTCCCTCGACGCCGCCGATCGTCGGCAAGAAAGCCATCGCCACCTTCCTCACCAACGTGTTGAAAGACCTCGGCGGCGCCAAGATGCAGTCGTTCGACCTCGCTTGCCGCGACATCACGATCGAGGGCGCGACGGCGACCGAGTGGTGCACCGAGCACCAGGTCGTCGATCTCGGCAACGGCAAGACGTTCGACGGCAAGGGGAAGATGCTCCTCGTGCTGCATCGCGGCACGGATGGGAAGTGGCGCCTGCTCCGGGAGATGTGGAACGCATGGTGAGCGGGCGTCCCGCCCGCGAGTCGACGGGCGTCCCGCCCGGCGACCTGCCGCGACGGACGGACCGCCAGCACCGGAACGTGCCGCCCGCAACGCGAGATGTGACCGCATGGTGAGCGGGCGTCCCGCCCGCGAGTCGACGGGCGTCCCGCCCGGCGACCTGCCGCAACGTACGGACGGCGGCACCGGAACGTGCCGCCCGCTACGCGAGATGTGAAACGCATGGTGAGCGGGCGTCCCGCCCGCGAGTCGACGGGCGTCCCGCCCGGCGACCTGCCGCAACGTACGGGACGGCGCACGGGGGCGTCCCGTCCGGCGACCGGCCGCGGTGTACGGACCGGCGGCACGGGGACGTGCCGCCGGCTGCGGGCGAGACGCCCGCTCACCGGGTCAGCATGGCCACTGCTGCGGCGACTGCCGTCTCCACGCGCAGGATGCGCGGGCCGAGCGACACTGGCGCGAAGCCGGCCTTCTCCAGCGACGCCAGCTCGGCCTCGATGAAGCCGCCTTCCGGCCCGATGGCGAGCGTCACGGGCTCGGACTGCGCGGACAGCACCGGCGCGTCGCCCGGATGTGCCAGGAGCGCGCGCGTTCCGGAGATCAGACGCGGCAGCTCGTCGTCGACGAACGGCCGGAAAAAGCGCCGCAGCTCGATGGGCGGCAATCGTGTGTCGCGCGCTTGTTCGAGTCCGAGGATGCGTTGCTCGAAGAGGTTTTCTTCGGAGAGGCGCGGCGACTTCCAGTAGCTCTTCTCCACGCGCCAGGCGTTGATGAGGAAGATGCGCTCGACGCCCATCGACGTCGCGCCGGCGATCACGCGGTTCAGCACTTTCGGGCGCGGCAGCGCGAGGACGAGCGTGATCGGCAACGGTGGCGGAGGCTCGCGATCGAGCGCGACGCGCATCTCCAACGCGCTCTCGTCGAGGCGAAGAATCGTCCCCTTGCCGATTTTTCCGCCGAGGAGGCCGACGGTGAGCTCGTCGCCGACGTGGGCGCGATGAATTTCGGTGACGTGGCGCAGGCGACGGCCGGAGAGCGTGACGTGGTCGTTCTGGACGAAGTCCGCTTCAAAGAGGAGTACGAGGTTCACTTCGTGATTCTACGGAGGGAAGACCGGCGACTCGCCGCGTGCGGACGTTCGCGACGAGTCGCCGGTGGGAACGATGGCGCCCTCCCGGCGATCAGCCCAGAGGACCGTTGCCGCGAGGGCGCTTACGCATTCTGCAATCTCCGTGCGCAAAAATTGCGTAATCTGCAAACAATCGTTTGCAGCAAATGCAAGCTCACTGCTGTACCATGCAAGCCATGATCGGAGAGAAGATTCGCCAGGTACGCCAGGCACAGCAGTTGTCACTGGCCGACGTCTCCGCGAAAGCAAAGATCAGCGCCGCCACGCTTTCGCGCATCGAGACCGACAAGCAGAACATCGAGCTGGGCCTCTTTCTCACCATTGCCAAGATCCTGCACGTCAATCCGAAAGAGCTCATCGGCGATGCCGTGGACGCCGACGGAGAGGACTCGACCGACCCGCTCGTGCGCAAGATCGCCGCGCTCGAGCCGCCGGAACGGACGAAGTTCTGGCGTGAGCTGTCCGACGCACGCAAACAAAATCGCGTGCTCAAAAACCGGAACGTCGGCCAGCAGGTCGAAGAGTTGCTCGCTCAGATCGACCTGCTGCGCGAAGAGATTCTCGCCGTCCGTTCCCGATTGAAGCGGCGATGATGTAGCGGCGGGCTTCAGCCCGTCCGGGACCGGCTGAAGCCGGCCCCCTACATTTTCTCAGCTCGCAGCCTCTGCGCTCTTCTTCGACTCCAGGTCGATGAGTACGAGGACCGCGCCCTCGATCTTGTTCTCCATCGTCTTGTAGGGACGGATCCGCAGCGAGTACCAACGGCCGGAGCGGTCCTGCACCTCCATCTCCCGCACGTGCAGGTGATCGATCACTCCCACGATCATCTCTTCCAGATTGTCGACCTGCAGCGTGAGCTTCAGGTCGTTGATGGAACGTCCGACGTCGGACGGGATGAGATTCAGCGTGCGCTGCGCGCCGGGGTTGAAGCGGCGGATGCGCAACGCGCTGTCGAGCATCACGATGGGGATGTCGACGGAGGTCAACAGGTTGATCAGATCGTTGTTGGCCTGGGCCAGCTCCGTGTTCCGCGTCTCCAGCTCCTCATTGAGCGTGGTGAGCTCCTCGTTGCTCGACTGCAGCTCTTCCTTCGCCGTCTCCAGCTCCTCGTTCGTGCTTTGCAGCTCTTCGTTGCTGGACTGGATCTCCTCGTTGGCGGAACGAAGCTCCTCGTTCATCGCCTCCTGCTCTTCGATGATCGACTGCAGGTATTCGCGCGTGGACTCCAGCTCGCGTTTGAGGCGGCTCACCTGTCCGGCTTCGACCTTCGTCTCCTTCGAAGCCGGGCCCTTGCGCCCCTTGCCCTCTTCCACGACGGGCATCTCTTCGAACAGCACGAGGTAGTAGCGCTCTTTGCCGGAAGTTACGAACGGCAGCACTTCGAGGTTCACCCCGATCGTGCCGCCGTTGTTGCGCACCCGAATGCCTTCCCGGCGCACGCCGGTCTCGGTTTTCTTCGCCGCGTGCACGGCGGCGCGAAGCTCGGCGAGCATCCCTTCCCGGGCCATCTTCAGCACGTTGAAGCTGGCCGTGCCGGGCGCGGGCTCGAGGAACGGACTCGTGCGGCCGCGGAACTGGAGGATGTCCATCGCTTCGTTGATCAGCACACCGGCCGGAGCGAAGCGGGCCAGAGCGACGCGGTCTGCCTCCCGAAAGACGTTCGAGACCTGCGACACATCTTCAGGCACGCGACTCCTTTCGATTCGATCCACCGGCGGCGTGAGCTCGAATTCCGCCGTGAGCCGCGTCGTGGCGGCCTTCTTTTCATAAATCTTGTGCTTCCGATCGACCACAGTAAAGAGATCGGCGAAGTTGCCGATCGTCTCCGAACTGCCGAGAACGAGGTAGCCGTTGGGGCGAAGCGCGTAATGGAAGATCGACATCGCCTTCCGCTGCAGCGCCGCGCCGAGGTAGATCATGACGTTCCGGCAGCTGATCATGTCCAACTTCGAGAACGGAGGATCCTTGGTGAGGTTCTGGCGGGCGAAGATGCAGCAGTCGCGCACCGCCTTCGTGACCCGCCGGCTGCCATCCACTTTCGCGAAGTAGCGGCGCATCAGGTCGGGCGGCACGTCCGCCAGAGCAGCCTCGCTGTAGATGCCGGCCCGCGCGTGCTCGATGGAGGCTTCGTTCACGTCCGTGCCGAAGATCTGGACCGGGCAGTCGTAGCCGAGCGTCGAGGTGAACTCCAGCACGGTGATGGCGAGGGAGTAGACCTCTTCTCCCGTCGCGCAACCGGGAACCCAGATGCGCAGAGGCTGGCCGTTGCCGCGCCGCTCCAGCATCGACGGGAAGATCTCGCGGCGCAGCGTCTCGAATACGTCGCGATCGCGAAAGAAGCCGGTCACGCGGATGAGGATGTCGGTGTACAGCGCAGAGAGCTCCGCGGGACTGGAGCGGACGAGATCGAGATAGTCGGCGAGCTCGTCGATCTTGTTGAGCGCCATCCGGCGGCGGATGCGGCGCTGGATCGTCGTCGGCTTGTAGTGCGTGAAGTCGACGTCGTGCG
>JAFAVZ010000074.1 GCA_019242175.1 Acidobacteriota bacterium | reverse complement strand
GATGCTCATCGAGACAGACGTACGCCGCGCCGATGAACAGCATCAACGCGCATTCGACGTACGTCACGGTGCCGAGCTGTACCACGATCGGACTGCCGACGCATAGCGCCGCGGCGAGGAAGCCGTGTTTCTCGTAGAGCACGCCGGCGAGCAGCAGCACCTCGGCGAGCGCGACGAAATGCGTCGCGGTATCGCCGAACGCGGCAAAGAGGGGAGTGCACAAGACCTCGTGCAGTTGGGGGAAGATGCCGAAGCGGACGTCGGCGAGGACGCGGAAGCCGCCCGTCTGCGCCAGCGACTCGATGAACGGCAGGTGATAGAGGATCTCGTCGAACGCTACGGGCGGATAGAGCGCGAGCGCAACGAACGGCAGCGCTGCGACGAGCACTTTCCACGATGGGCGCAGCGCTAGGACGAAGATCAGCGCGAGCGGCCAGGTGATCCAGGGGCGGAGGATGCCGAACGCGGCAGCGCAGACGAAGAGTTGTCCGACGACGGCGAGGATCAACGTGGCTCGTAGCGCGGGCCGCAATGCGGGCATCATAGCGCCGTGCTCTCGGTCGTGATTCCGTCCTTCAACACAGCGGAGATGACGCTCCGTTGCGTGCGCGCCGTCGCCGACGGGGTCCTCGTCGTCGAGGCAGTCGAAGTGATTGTGGTCGATGACGGCTCGACCGACGACACCGCGTCGCGCGTCGCGCCGTTTGCGCGCGTGATCCGTCTGGAGCGCAACAGCGGTTTCGCCGTCGCGGCGAACCGCGGTGTGAGCGAGGCGCGGGGCGACATCATCCTGCTCTTGAACAGCGACGCGATCGTGCAGCCCGGCGCCATCGTCGCGCTCGTCGCGGCATTCGATGACGCACAACTCGGCATCGCCGGCGCGCAACTCCTCAACGAAGACGGCTCGCCGCAATGGAGCGGCGGCCCGAAACCCACGCTCCTCTGGCTCCTCGCCGTCGTCAGCGGCCTTGGCGGAGTCCTCGGTCGCCTCCGCCGCGGCGCGCCGCGAACGGGCCGCGTGGATTGGGTGAGCGGCGCCGCGATGGCCTTCCGCGCCGAGGTCTGGCGCGACGCCGGCCCGCTCGACGAGAGCTTCCGCTTCTACTGCCAGGACCTCGAGCTCTGCATCCGCGCCCGAACGAAAGGCTGGGACGTGCGCATCGTGGCCGAGGCTCGCGTGACGCATGCGATGGGAGCGACGATCGCCGCCGGCAGCGAACTGCATCACGACCCGGCAAAGCTCTGGTCCGACCTCGCCGACTGGGCCCGCGTCGGCCTCCTCGGCCGCTGGGCGCTGGTCGTCGCCGGCTCGCTCCGCGCGCTCGTGACCCGCGACCCCGCGGTGCGGGCGGGCGTGAGGGCGCTGTTGCGGGGCTCCGTGTCATCCTGAACCGCGAAGACGGTGAAGGATCCGTACCGATCTCGCGCTGCGCCTGAAGGTACGGATCCTTCGCCCTCTTCGGGGCTCAGGATGACACCAAGGGCGCTGTTGCGGGGCTCAGTGTCATCCTGAACCGCGAAGACGGTGAAGGATCTCCTGGCACGTGCGCATCTCGCCCGCATCAGGAGATCCTTCGCCCTCTTCGGGGCTCAGGATGACACCGAGGGCGCTGCTGCGGGGCTCAGTGTCATCCTGAACCGCGAAGACGGTGAAGGATCCGTACCGATCTCGCGCTGCGCCTGAAGGTACGGATTCTTAGCCCTCTTCGGGCTCAGGATGACACCGAGGGCGCTGTTGCGGGGTCCGTGTCATCCTGAACCGCGAAGACGGTGAAGGATCTCCTGATGCGGGCGACGAGCGCACGTGCCGGGAGATCCTTCGCCCTCTTCGGGGCTCAGGATGACAAGGCCGGGTGAACGCATTGAGATCGCCCTTCCAGGATTCCGTACAATGCCCATCATGCGTTCGCTTTCCGTGATTGCCGTTCTGTTCGTGCTCGCCTCGGTTCCCGCGAGGGCCGACTTTCGGGAGTTCAAGGAAGTGCCGGCGGATCCGGCCATCGAGACGAAGCTGCGCCATGTCGCCGAGGACGTCCTCAAGGACTTCCCCAAGATGACGGCGGACAACCTGGCCATCAGCGTCATCGACGTCACGAATCCGAGCACGGTCGGGCGGGGCGACTATCACGGCGACGCGAACTTCTATCCGGCCTCCGTCGTCAAGCTTTTCTACATGGTGGAGACGTACAAGCACGTGAAGATCACGCCGGAGATCGAGCGGGCGTTGCACGAGATGATCGCCGTCTCGGACAACGACGCCACCGCATTCCTCCTCGACGTCTTCACCGACACCTGCAGCGGCAACGAGCTCGATGGCCGCGCGTTGGCCAAGTTCATGGACAAGCGCCGCTTGGCGAACAAAGACTTCGCCCGCCTCGGCTACGACATCAGCGCCATGGCCAAGGCCTGGAGCTTCGGCCCCTTCGGCCGCGACAAGCAGCTCCTCGGTCCCAACCGCGAGAACCGCAACCGGATGTCGGCGAACTCGGTCGCGTCGCTCCTGTACTGGATCGAACGCCGGCGCGCGCTTTCGCCGGAGCAGAGCCAGAAGATGATGGACCTGCTCGCGCGTCCGATGAATCCGGTGCGGCCGGAGGAGAACCAGATCAGCGAGTTCTTCGGCGCCGCGTTGCCGGCCGGCTCGCTCCTCTGGTCGAAGGCGGGATGGACGAGCGAAGTGCGCCACGACGCGGCGTACGTCGAGCTGCCGAACGGGAAGAAGTTGGTTGTCGTGATCTTCACCCGCGGCGCGGCGGACGACGTCACGCTGATTCCCGCCATCGGCCGCAAGCTCCTCGCCGAGCTCGCACCGCAGTGAGCGGGCACGGCCCGCTGCGCTCGTTGGCAAAGCCTTCACGAGGCTGGCGTACTCACCGGTCGTGGAGGGAGCAATGACATCTGGCGATGTCATTTCAGGCGAGCCGATCGACATCGTCGACGCCGACGGCGCGGCGACGGGCGTCATCAAGCCGAAGCCGGACGCGCACCGCGACGGCGACTGGCATCGCGCCGCGCATCTCTGGATCGTCACGCCCGACCGCCGCGTGCTGCTGCAGCGACGTTCGTGGAAGAAGGAGAACCGGCCCGGCTTGTGGGACGTCTCCGTCGCCGGCCATCTCTCCGCCGGGGAGAGTGCGGAAGAAGCGGCGATCCGCGAGGCGCAGGAGGAGATCGGCTGGACCGTCGATCCGCGCGCGCTGCGGCACATCGGCACGCTCAAGCAGCAGGCGGTGCTGAACGACGGCACCTATGTCGACAACGAGATCCACGAAGTCTTCCTGCTCGAAGCCGACGTCGATCCGCGCGCGCTCGTGTTGCAGGATGGCGAAGTGGACGAGGTGATGCTCGTCCCGGTCGGTGAGCTCGCGCTGCAGCCGGACCTCGTGCCGCACGAAGGGGAGCTGGAGCTGCTCCTCGAACAGCTCCAGCCCGGGACCGAGTAACTACTGATTCATGTCCTGACCCTTTTCGAGCTTCGCGATGCCGTCGCGCAGGACCTTCTTGTTGCCTTCGTCCGGCGCCTGATCCGCGGCGAGCTTCGCGTATTTCAGCGCGTCTTTGTACTTGCCGACCGCCGAGTAGCCGCGCGCGAGGCCGACGTTCACCGGCCAATCATTGCCGTGCATCTTCTGGTTGAGCTGCCAGATCGCAAGCGCTTCGTCCTTCTTGCCCTGCGTGAGCAGCCGCCGCGCGTACTGGTGAATCTCGGTCGCCGACGCGGACGGATGATGGATCGCCTTCTCCCAGGTCGCCTTCGACTCGGCCGCCATCCCATTCGCATCCTGCGCCTCGGCGAGGATGGCCAGCGTCGCGTAATTCTCCTGACCGGGCCACGTTGGCTGCGCCGCGGTCTTCGCCCACGCCAGCGCCTCGGGGAGCGCGACCTTGTGGTCGAGCGCGAAGCGCGAGGCGGCGACGAAGTTCTTCCAGTCGAAGCCCTTGTCGTTGTGCATCTGCTGGCGGATCTGCGCCAGATAGATGCTGGTCGAGTCGGCGCTGATCGCGACCGGTACCTGCAGGTCTTCCCACTTCAACGCCATCACGGCCTTGTCCAGCTGGCGCTCCGGGAACTCGTAGGTGAGGTACTCGTGATACTCGCTCTTCGCTGGCTTCACCTTCACCCGCAGCTGATCCTCGGCCGGGTCGTACCAGAACGAGCCCCACGACCCCGAGCTCTTGGAGAAGATCACCGTCCACTCGTCCTGGCCGGGCGCGAAGAAGAGGCCGTACGTGCCGGCGGGCAGCGGCTGCCCTTCGATCTTCACGTCGTTCGACACGGTGAACGTCGTGTTCTCGTTCGCGCCGCCGCGCCACGGGCACTGCGTGCAGTTGCCGTAGCCGAGGCCGGGTGCGAAGCCCCAGGGGACGAGCTGGCCCCAGATCTTGCCGCGGCGGTCTTCGCCGTTCGCGGGGTTGTGCACTTTCGGGCTGTGGTAGTCGACGGTGACTTGCACGGGCCCGATGTACTGCGAGACGGTGGCGTGTTGGTTGCCGCCGTCGGGCGGCGCGGCGATGCTTTGCGCCTGAACGGCGGCGGTCAAACCGAGGGTGAGCGCGACCAGGGAGAGGATGCGATTGCGCATGACTGGCTCCTTCGTTTTCGTTGCCGCGCAGTCTAAACGGCGGCCTGTTTGCGCTGCGTCAGCACATTGTTACGGCCTTGCGGCTGAATCGAAACGCCGTGTGTCGCGCGTACACTGTCGGAAACATGAAGGTTGTCCTCTTCGCCGTCGCGATCCTCGCGACGGCCGTGATCGCGTTCGTCCTCGGCAAGCGCTACGCCCGGCTCGTGCAGCGCCGAGGGCGCATCCACGTCGACAAGTTCAAGCTCAAACGCCGCCATGCGGACATCGAGCTGGAGGTCTTCGGCTCGCGGGAAGTCGTGGAGGCGGTGCGCGAGTACGCGAAGTCGCATCGCGTCTCGACCGATGAGGCGCTGCGCCAGGCGAAGACGTACCTGCGCGAGATCGTCCCGAAGTTCAACCTGCTCGCTTACTACCGCTTCGGCGCGCCCATTGCCCGGGCCATCATGCATTTCCTCTATCGACCGGTCGTCGAACGGCGCACGCTCCACGCGTTCAACGAGACCGCGCCGCGCGGCGCCTCCGTCGTGTACGTGATCAACCACCGCTCGAACGCCGACTACGTGCTCGTCGCGCACATGCTCTTCAAGTTCATCTCGCTCTCGTACGCGGTGGGCGAGTGGGCGCGCGTGTGGCCGCTGAATCATCTCTTCAAGTGGTTCGGCGCGTACTTCATCCGCCGCCGCTATCGCGAGCCGCTGTACCACGCGGTGCTGTCGAAGTTCGTGCAGACGATCACGATGAACGGCGTGACGCAGGGCATCTTCCTCGAAGGTGGCCTGACGCGCGACGGCGCGTTCCAGAAGCCGAAGCTCGGGATGCTCGACTACCTCGTCACGGCGAAACGCGATCCGGAGTTCGACGCACCGCTCTTCTTCATCCCCACGGCGATCAACTTCGACCGCGTCCTGGAGGATCGCAACCTGACCGAGGAGCTGGCGGGGAAGGAGGATCGGTCGACGAAGCTGGAGAAGCTCGGCACGACGCTCGACTTCCTTTTCAAGAACACGTTCCGCAGCTTCTTCAAACGGTTCAAGCGCTACGGCTACGCGATCGTCGCGTTCGGGAAGCCGATCGACGTCGATGCGGCGATCGCCGCCGATCCCGGCCTGCTCGCGCCGACGTTCGAGGAGCGCAAGCCGCATCTCGAGGCGCTTGCGGACAAGGTGATGGAGGAGATTTCGCGCGCGGTGCCGGTGACGCCCGTGACGCTCGTCGCGCGCATCTTCTCTTCGCACGAAGGGCCGATCCCGGAGGAAGTGATCGCCGCCGAGATCGACCGCTATCGCGAGCGGTGGAGCGATCGGTTGTGGCTTCTGCGCGAGAAGTCGGGCGCGGAAATCTGGGAGCTCGCGAAACGGCTGCTCACGCTGCGCCATCTCGTCGAGCCGGTGCCGGGCGGGTGGCGGTGGACGCCGACCGAACGGCTGCTGCGCGACTACTACGCGAGCTCGCTCCTCACGTTCGATGAGGTGCGCCGTCGCGGGTGGCCCGAACGGAAGAGCCGGCGCGCGCCGGCCGGGACCGGCTGAAGCCCGCCCGCACGTTTACCAAAATGAATGCACCGGCGTCGTGTGCTCGATGTACATCACGGCGTCGAATTTCTTCGAGAGCTCTTCCGTGTATTCGAACGGCCCCGCGCCTGCGCCGCTGTGGAATTTGTGCGGCGCGAGGAGCCAGTCGGGGAGCGAAACACCGCGCATCGGGATCAGCAGGTTCGGGATGGCCGCGCTGCGGAAGAACGTCTCGTAGTGATCGTCCGTCAGCGGCGTGAGCGAATAGACCCTGAGCTCCGGATTCGTGCTCGACGCCGGCGCGCTGAACGTTCCTTCCGCCGACGCGTTGCCGATCACGTAAAGGTCGGCGCCGATCCGTTCGGCGAGATATTGCCCGGTCGAGCTGCCCTGCTGGATCTGGCGATTCGTCTTGCTGAGGTGTTCCTGATGAGCCCAGAGGATCAGCTTTCCTGTCGACTGGCGTGTGCGGATGAACTGCGCGAAGTCGGCCATCGCCAGGTCGCGATCGCTGAACAGGCCCGTGCTGCGCCCGTGTTTCACGAAGTCGGCGGCGATGAGCGTCACGCCGTGGAGCGCGTAGTTGAACTCGCGTTGGGAACTGCTCCCGACGTACTGCCCTTCCCGCCCGGCCACATCCGCCCGAATCGCCTCGGTCAGCGCGTCGCAAGTCGCGACGCCGCCCGGCATCGGCGGACAGATGAGGTAGGCATTGCGCGCCTTCGCCGCTTCCGCCGGATCGACGCGATCGAGGTATTGCGTCACGAGCGTGCGAGCCCCCTCGAGGTCGGTGCCGTCCATGCCCGCGATCTGCACCGGCGGCTTGTCGCCGCGCGACGCGTTGTAGGCGCGCATCCAGTCCACTACGGCGGCGATCTCTTCATCCGACCAGAAGTAATAGCCGAGCGAACGATTGTGCAGGATCTGGCGCGGATCGCCGTCGCCGCCGAGGACGTAGTCGTTGAGCCGCGTCCAGTCGGGGAACGGTGCCTCCATCGCCAGCGCCGTGAAGCCCATCTCGCGGACGAGGAAGTCGATCATCCGCAGCTTCACCGTCTGGAACTCGTGCGTGCCGTGCGTCCCGTCGCCGAGGCCGACGACGCCGGCGTTGCCGATCATCGTCTTCAGCGGCTGGAGATCGTTGGAGGGGCCGCCGATCTCCGTCGTCGCGATGCGATACGCGTGATTCGTCAGCCAGCCGGCCGGCGTCGCATCCGAGACATGAGGGGGGAGAACAGCGCGACGCCGTTGCGCCGTGGCGGACAGCGAGAGAAGCACACACAGGACGAGCAATGCGCGTTTCATGGCGACGCCTCCGTTCGTTCGATCAGAACGTCTAGGTACGGTCACCAGATCGAATGCGTTGGGGTCGTCTGTTCGACGTAAAGCACGGCGTCGAATTTCTTCGTCAGATCTTCGACGTAATCGTAAGGGCCGACCGCGGTGCCACCGTGCAACCGGCGCTGGGTCGTCAGCCAATCCGGCAGGGCGACGTGGCGGAAGGGGACGAGCATCAGCGGGATGGCCGCGCTGCGGAACGACGTCTCGTACGAGCCGTCGTCGATGGGCGGCAGTGCCTTGGGGCCGACGACGATCGCGTCGGCTTTGGACGACGCGGTGTTGAACGTTCCGGCCGCGGTGGCGTTGCCGATCGCCACGAAGTCCTCGCCGAGGCGTTCGGCGAGATATTGCCCGGTCGATTTCGCCGGATCGACCTGGCGATCGGTCTTGCTCAGATGTTCCTGATGCGCCCAAACGATCAGCTTGCCGTTCGATTGCCGCGCCCGGAGGAGTTGCGCGTAGTCGGCCATCATCCGATCGCGCACGGCGAGGATGCCGCCCTGCACCTTGAAGTCGCCGGCGATCAGCGTTGCCGCGTGCAGCGCGTAGTTGTAGTCGCGTTGGGAGCTCTTCGCCACGAGCTCCGCTTCGCGCGTCTCGAGGTCCGCGCGGATCGCTTCCGTCTGCGACTCGCAGAGCGCCGGATTGCCCGAGCCGGGCTGTGGCGGGCAGAGCGTGAACGTCGCGCGCATGCCGCCCGCCTTCGCCGGATCGACGCGTTCCACGTATTGCGTCAACACCGTGCGCGCGCCGCCGAGGTCGAACACGTCCATGCCGGCGATCTGCACCGGCGGCTTGTTGCCGCGCGTCGCGTTGTAGGCGCGCATCCAGTTCACGAGGTCGACGATCTCTTCGTTCGCCCAGAAGAAGTAGCCGAGCTGGCGGTTCTGCACGAGGATCTGGCGGGGGTCGCCGTCGCCGCCGAGGGCGTATTCGTTGAGGCGCATCCAGTCCGGGAACGGCGCCTCCATCACCACAGCCGTGAAGCCCATCTCGCGCACGAGGTACTCGATCATGCGCAGCTTCATCTCCTGGAGCTCGTGCGTCCCGTGCGTGCCCTCGCCGAGGCCGACGACGCTCGCGTTGCCGACGATGCGACGCAAACCTTCGAGATCGCCATTCGGTGCGCCGGGCGAAGTCGTATTGAGGCGGTACGCGTGATTCGCCAGCCAGCCGGCGGGCGTCGCATCGGTGAG
>JAFAVZ010000677.1 GCA_019242175.1 Acidobacteriota bacterium | reverse complement strand
GTGCGAGTAGATGCGTTTCTTGTGGAGTTTGTAGAACACCATCGTCTTCAGAATCGCCAGGCCGTAGCGCACAGAGCGCCAGAAGCCGATCTGCGACGCTTCATCGAAGTAGCGCGTCTTGATGGGCACCTCGCGGATCAGCATTCCCGTCGCCACACCCTGGGCGATGATCTCCGTGTCGAACACGAAGTCATCGGAGTTCGCCTCGAAGTTGATGCTCTCCAGGTAGCGCTTCGAGTACGCCCGGAAGCCGGAGTGATACTCGGAGAGGAAGACGTAGAACGTCGCGTTCTCGACCATCGTGAGGAAGAGGTTCGCCCAGTACTTCCACTTGGGCATGCCCCCTTCGATCGGCCGGCCGCCGAGCATGCGCGAGCCGAAGACGGCGTCGCAGTCGCCGCGCAGGAGCGGCTTCACCAGCTCGGGGATGATCTTCGGATCGTACTGGTGGTCGGGATGGACCATGACCATGATCTCGCCGCCCAGCTCGTCGAGAGACGTGCGGTAGCAGGTCTTCTGGTTGCCGCCGTAGCCGCGGTTCTTCTCGTGGACGATGGTGCGGATGCCGAGCTTGCGGGAGAGCTCGACGGTGTTGTCCTTCGAGCGGTCGTCCACGAGGAGGATCTCGTCGACCCAGTCCTTCGGGATGTCATCGAAGGTCGCTTCGAGGGTCCGTTCCGCGTTGTAGGCGGGCAAAACGGCGATGACCTTTTTCTCGTGCAGCGGCATGGGCCGCGCAGAATAACACGGCTTCAGAACGGCCACGACTCGGGGGGCAAGGCGAGCTCGACCGCTTTGCGCCGCTCCAGTCCCGGCGTGCTTTCCGTAAGTGCGCCTTTTTGCTCGAAATAGACCTCCGCGACGTAGCTCCGCTGCAACGCCATCAGCTTCTGCGACGCGAGCCGCGGGGCCAGACTTCCGACGACGATCGCCAGCAGCATCCCGATGAATGCGTACGCGACGTTCTTCCGCAGAACGAAGGTGATCACGAACGCGCCGAGCAGCAAAGGAACGGCGATCGCGAGCGGCCGGGCGACGAAGTGGAAGACGTTCGGAGCGATGAGGCCCGATCCCAACAGAGGCATGGAGAAGCTCATCCAGGGGAAGGGGAAGAGGTTGGGCGGGAACGGGAAGACGATCGATGTGAGGAAGACGGCGAGGAACGACCAGCCTCCGAGCATGGCGGCGATGCGCAGATCGAGCTTCGCCGAGAAGAGCATCGGCGCGACGAGAAACGGCAACGCCGGCACGAGGTAACGCGGGCCGACGTTCCAGCCGCCGTGCCAGTTCGGATAGCCGGCGTACAAGACGAGCAACGCGATCGGCACGAGGAGCAACGACCACCACGCCGCCGGCTCGAGGCGTTTGCGCGCGTAGACGAACGCCGGCGCGACGAGCAGCAGGAACGGCGAGAACACGATGAGGCCGCGCTCCGGGCTGAGGATCAGCTTCAGTCCGAGCTCGAGACTCGGAAAGCCGATGCCGAACATCCCGCTGTTGCCGAGCGTGCGGAACGCCGGCAGCGTGTCTTTGCCGAACGCGAACTCCAGCACGCCGCCGAACGCCGCGCGTTGATACGCGCCGAGGACGATCGCAAACGGGAGGCCGGCGGCGACGGTTTTGCCGAGGCCACGCCAGTCGCGCTGGAACGCGATTGCGAGGACGAGAATCGCGGCTGGAAACACGAGCGCGTATTCGGAGAGCACGGCGATGCCGAGGAGTGCGCCGGCCATCCACGCGTTGCGCTCGCGTTGGAAGAGGAAGCACCACGCTCCGAAGAGCGCCATCGCGCCGGGCGCGTGCGAGACGAGGAGCAGTCCGCACGGGAAGAGCGGTGTCGCGAAGAGCAGGAGGAAGACCACGAGCGCGACGCGGTCGTCGGCGACTTGTTGTTCCCGCGCGAGGCGGAGGAACAGCAGGCCGAGGAGGAGCGTCGGGAGCGTCGAGGCGATGAGGCGCATCGCGGTCAACATCATCCGCAGGTTATGTCCCGACGGCGGACCGACGAAGGGCCGCATCGCGAGATACGCGGGGAGGCCGAGGAGCGCGGAGCCGGGAGCTTTGTTCGCGTAGAGACGGCCGTCGACTTCGGCGAGATCCTCCATCCGCGGGCCGACGATCGGGACGAAACGCGTGACTTCGACGGAGTGGTCTTCGACGAGCGCCGCCGCGAGCAACCAACGCGCGACTTCGTTCGGCGAGGGGAAGTGCGGATAGACCGGCGTCACGAGCAGCGCGAGGAGGAGATACGCGCCGAGGACGATGTAGGGGCGGGCTTCAGCTCGCCCGAACCGGCGGGAGCCGGTCCGCACATTCATTGCACGGCCGCGTTGATCGCGTCCCGCAACTGCTCGCTCACGGCCACGCCTTCCTTCTCGCACGCGCTGGCGATCCCCTGCAGCGCCTCCAGCCGTTGCCCGGCGCGCAGCTTCTCCAGCACGCCGGCGGCGATGATGCCGTCGAAGAAGCGTTTGCGATCGATGTCCGTCGGCAGTTTCTTCTTCGCCGCGTGGCGCAACGTGCCGAGGAGGACGTTGATCTCGTCGTATTCGGGGCCGACGGTGCGCTGCAGGTCTTCCTTCAGCGTCCGGGCGAGCGCCGGCGATTTGCCGCCAGTCGAGACCGCGATCTGGATCGAGCCCCGCTCGACGATCGCCGGCACGATGAACTCGCAGAGATGCGTCACGTCGACGACGTTGACCGGGATCTTGCGCCGTCGCGAATCGCGGGCGACGAACGCGTTCACGCACGGATCATCGGTGGAGGCGATCACCAGCGAGGCGCCATCGAGATCGGCGATCTCGTACTTCTTGCGCCGGACCTGGATCTGCCCGTCGCGGGCCCAGCCTTCGATCTCATCCGTGAACTCGGGCGAGACGATCGTGACCTTCGCGCCGTACTTCAGCATCGTCTCCGCCTTGCGCGCGCAGACGTTGCCGCCGCCGACGATCAGGACGTTGCGGTCCTCGATGTCGATGAAGATCGGGTAGTAGGGGTACTTTTTCTTCATGACGAATGGTCGCTGGCTGCTAGTTACTGGTTCCTTGCGCTGCTGCGCCTGAAAAGATCCGAGGCGCAAGCAACTAGCAACTAGTAGATCGGAAACCGGTCGCACAGCTCTTTCACTTCGCGCTTCACCTGCTGCGTCACGTCTCCGTCGCCGCGCGCGTCGAGCACGCGGGCGATGAGGTTCGCGATCGTCTTCATCTCCGGCTCGCGCAGGCCGCGCGTCGTCACGGCGGGCGTGCCGATGCGCAGCCCGGAGGCGGTCATCGGCTTCTGCGTGTCGAACGGGATCGTGTTCTTGTTGACGGTGATGTTCGCCGCCTCGAGGATGTTCTGCCCGTCCTTGCCGGTGATCCCCTTCGAGAAGACGTCGGTCATGAAGAGGTGGTTGTCGGTGCCGCCGGAGACGACGCGGAAGCCGGTGTCGGCCACCGCGGCGGCGAGCGCCTTCGCGTTGCGCACGACCTGCGTCTGGTACTCCTTGAACGCAGGCGAGAGCGCTTCCCTGAACGCCACGGCCTTCGCTGCGATGATGTGTACGAGCGGCCCGCCCTGCACGCCCGGGAAGAGCGAGCGGTCGAGATCCTTCGCGTACTGCTCCTTGCAGAGCACGAGGCCGGCGCGCGGTCCGCGCAGCGTCTTGTGCGTCGTGGTCGTGACGAAGTCGGCGTAGGGAACGGGCGAAGGATGATTGCCGGTGACGACGAGGCCGGCGATGTGCGCGATGTCTGCCATCATCAGCGAGCCGGCCTTGTCGGCGATCTCGCGGATGCGTTTGAAGTCGATGATCCGCGAGTAAGCCGAAGCGCCGCAAACGATCATGCGCGGCTTGTGCTCCTCGGCCAGCCGCTCCATCTCGTCATAGTCGATGAGCTCCTCTTCCTGCCGCACGTGGTAAGCGACGACCTTGAAATCGCGGCCGCTGTACGAGAGCGGATGGCCGTGCGTGAGATGGCCGCCATGCGAGAGGTCCATGCCCATGATCGTGTCGCCCGGCTTGAGCATGGCGAAGTAGACCGACATGTTCGCCTGCGACCCGGAGTGGGGCTGCACGTTCGCGTGCTCGGCGCCGAAGAGCTCTTTCGCGCGCTCGATGGCGATGTTCTCGACGATGTCCGTCGGCCCGCAACCCCCGTAATACCGTTTCCCGGGATACCCCTCGGCATACTTGTTCGTGAAGACGGATCCCATCGCGGTGAGGACGGCTTTCGAGACGTGGTTCTCGGAGGCGATGAGCTCGAGGGTGTCGTTCTGGCGCTCGGTCTCGAGGCGGATGGCTCCGGCGATCTCGGGATCGACCTCCGCCAACGGGCGCTCCAGGAACGCGTGACCGACGGCGGCGGCGTGCTCTTCGTTGATGGTCGTCATGACGGCGGATCATAATCGAAGCAGTGAGCCGTCGGCGATCCGCAGCCGCTCTCGTTCTGTGCGCCATCGTCGCGTTCGGCGTGGCCTCTGCCGGCTTCTTCTTTTTCCGCGACAACTTCTCGACGCATTACCCGATCAAACGCGCGACGGCGGGGATTCTGCGCGCGGGCGAGGTGCCGTACTGGAACTTCGCGGACGGCGGCGGCCAGCCGCTCGCCGGCAACCCGAACGCGTTGACGTTCTACCCGGACAACTTCCTCTACGCGCTGCTCCCGGCGCACGTCGCGTTCAATCTGCACTTCCTGCTGCACCTCGTCGCGGCGTGGCTGGCGATGCGCGCGCTCGCGCAGTCGAAGTGGGCGGCGTGGATGTACGTGCTGTCCGGCGTCGCGATCTCGGCGCTGTCGTTCTACAACCTGATCACGGCGGTCGCGCTGTTGCCGTTCGCATTCTGGGCCGCGCGTCGCCGCAGTTGGCTCCTCCTCGGATGCGCTTTCGGGTTGCTCGTTCTGGGGACGGAACCGGTGACGATTCTCGGCGCGGCCATCGCGGTGGGGATCGTGTATGTAGGGCCGGCCCTACATTGCTCTGCTCCTTGCCATGCTCGTCGCGCTCATCGTCGCCGCGCCACAGCTCGTCGCATACGGCGAGATCGCCAAGGAGGTGGAGCGCGCGCACGGCTATTCGGCGCAGACGGTCCTGAATGCGTCCCTCTCGTTGCCGCGTTTCCTCGGCCTCGTCGTTCCGATCGCCGACTACGGCAACGTCCTCTTCTTCTCCCTCTTCCTCGGCATCATCGTCGTTCCCGCGCTCTTCCAACGATCGCGTTGGGTCGTGGTCGCGCTGGTGATGGCGTTCCTCGCATTGGGCGGCTTCAATCCGATCGTGCGCGCGGTCGTCGAGGCGCTGCCGCAGATCCGCATCGCGCGGTTCCCGGAGAAGTTCGCGTTGCCGATGACGGTCGCGTTGGTTGTGCTCTCCGCGCGGTACCTCGAAAATCGCATCTGGCGCGCGATCACTCTCGCTCCGCTCGCGCTCTTCGCGCTGCTCACGATCCCGATCGACTGGTTTGCGCCGTATCGCACGACGCCGGCCGAGCCGACGCGCGACTGCCGCGCGGCGACGCCCGGCGGGCAGTTCCCGTCGCGCGACGACTATCGCGAACGCGCGCGCCGCCTCGAGCCGCTGTTCGGCGCGACCGCCGGTTTGCAGTTCGCGCTGAACCGTTCGCCGGACGGGATGCATTCGCTCTACAGCCGCATCGTCGCGGAGCGTTGGGCGACGACGCGGCATCACAACTACGCGCGCGTCGTCGGCTGCGGGCCCGATCCGTTGCCGAAGGCGATCGCAATCCGCCGCCTGATCGGCGTGCGCAGCATGGATGAGGCGGTGGCGGCGATGGAGAGCGGTCTCGACGTCGCGACGCTCGCCGTCGCGCCGCAGCGCTATGACAGCTTCGGGTCGCCGCCGACGGCGCGCGTGCTCGCCGCGGAACAGATGCGCCAGTCGATCGTCCTCGAGGTGCGCGGGCCGGCGGTCGTGCTGACGGACCAGACGTATTTCGCGTCGTGGGTGGCGAAGACGCGCGATGGCCGCGAGCTGCAGACGCTTCCACTCGACATCGACCGCCTCGGCATCCTCGTCCCGGCCGGCGACCGCACCATCATCCTCACGTTCGGCCGCTACCGCACCGCCGTGCTCGCGGCGTGGGTGCTGTCGTCACTGGTGCTGCTGGCCGGCGTTTTCGCGCTGCGCGTCGAAAAACGCGATCGCCTCGCCGGCGAGGTAGAGCGAGCCGCCGACGAAGATCGCCTTCGCGTCTGACGCCATCGCTCTCCGCAACGCGCCTTTCGGATCGCGCACTGCGATTCCATCAGCTTGATGCGCGAGCTCGTCGGCGTTCGCGGAGCGCGGCGGAAACGGCTCGGTGGTGATGATCTCGTCGAAGAGCGGGAAGAGCTCGCGGGTGATCGCCGCGATGTCTTTGTCCTGCATCACGCCGAAGACGAGCGCGCGCGGATGAGGCAGCGTCGCGTCGAGGAACGGCGCGATCGTACGCGCCGCATGCGGATTGTGCCCGCCGTCGATCCAGATCTGCTTGCCGTCGAGATCGATGCGCTCCAGCCGCCCGCGCCACTGCGTCTCCTTCACGCCACGTTCGATCGCTTCCTCCGGCACGCCGAGCTCGCGCGCGGTGCGCACTGCGAGCGCCGCGTTGCGCCGCTGGAACGGACCGACGAGCGGCGTGTCGTGCTCGTCGCGCACGACGATGAAGCGGTTGTCGAACTTCAGCGCACGGCGGCGCAGGATGTCGACGACGTCCGGATCGTCGTTCGACGTCGTGACGATCGTCCCGCGATGGATCACGCCCGCCTTCTCGCCCGCGATCTTGCGCAGCGTGTTGCCGAGGTACTCCACGTGATCGAAGTCGATGGGGGTGATGACGGCGGCGATCGGGCGCACGACGTTCGTCGCGTCGAGGCGGCCCCCCATCCCGACTTCGAGCACCGCGATGTCGCAGTTCGCGATGGCGAACGCGATGAAGGCGAGGAGGGTCATCGCCTCGAAGTAAGTCGGCTCGATCTTCGTCTTCTCCGCGGCGCGTTGCAGCCGCGCGATGCAGTCAGCGAGGAGCTGCTGATCGATGAGCTCTCCGTCGATGCGCCACCGTTCGCGGATGTCGACGAGATGCGGCGACGTGTAGAGCCCGACGCGCCGGCCGTTCGCGCGGAAGATCGAGGCGAGCGTCGCGGACGTGGAGCCTTTCCCGTTCGTGCCGGCGACGATGATCGATCGATAGGCGTGTTGCGGCCGGCCGAGGGCGCGGAGCAGGGTGCGCATCCGCCCGAGTCCGGGACGGATGCCGCTGCCCTGGAGTGAGTCGAGCCACTGCAGTGCGGTCACTTGCCGGTGAAGAAGTGGAGGAACCTTCCAATTGTAGGCTTCATCTCGGCTCGTGGGGTGATCAGATCGACCATTCCGTGCTCCACGAGGAATTCCGAGCGCTGGAAGCCTTCCGGCAAAGTCTGGCGAATCGTCTGCTCGATGACGCGCGGTCCGGCGAAGCCGATGAGCGCCTTCGGCTCGGCGATGTTGAGATCGCCCAGCATCGCGAAGCTGGCGGTGACGCCGCCGGTCGTCGGATCGGTGAGGACGGAGATGTACGGAACGCGCGCGCGGTCGAGCCGGCCGAGCGCGGCGCTGATCTTCGCCATCTGCATCAGCGAGAGCGCGCCTTCCATCATGCGCGCCCCGCCCGAGCACGAGACGACGATCATCGGCTGCCGATCCGCCAGCGCACGCTCGATCGCCCGGGTGATCTTTTCGCCGACGA
>JAFAVZ010000522.1 GCA_019242175.1 Acidobacteriota bacterium | reverse complement strand
CGAACTCCGCGCGGCGATCCTGGGTGAGCGCGAGCCCGGCGGCGAAGAATTGTTCGGCGCCCGCGGTACGGGAGAGGCGATGCGAGGCGAGGATCAAGATCTTGCGACCCGGCGTACCGGCGAACCCGTTCATCATCGCCTTCATCGCCTGCGCCTTCCTCTTCATCTCTGCCTTGAGCCAGATCGCCGCCTCGTACGCGTCGAGCGGCGGCATGAAGGAATTGAGGTCGATGGCGTAGCCGCGATCGCGGGCCGAGTTCATCTTCGTTCTGTAGAACTCGATGTTCGCCACCGCGGAGCGCCGCAAATCCGCAGTGGGATCGCCGGCGACGCCCGTCGTGCCTTTCGCGATCTCGTCCAACGCGGCGTCGACCTTCGCCAGGTCATCGGTCGCCTCGAGCGCGGTCACCGGCTCACCGTGCCACGTGAGGATGCTCACCGCGTCGCCCGGGCTGACGCTGTCGCGCAGCATCTGCTTCATCGCCGCGAAAACGGCGTCGCGTTTGAACGGCTCGAGCCGCACCTGGTCGACGAACAGAATGATCGTCCGCTTCGGGCGCGCCTCTCCTTGCACCGGTGCGGGTGCGGCGGGCAGTTCGTTCGCGACCGGCGACGCCGCAGCTTCGGCGGTGCGTTGCGAACGGAACTCCGTGAAGTTCGAGATGTCGCGCGGCTTGCCGTCTTCCAGCACCTCGAAGTCGGCGGCGGTGAGGCCATGAACGCGTTCTCCGCGTCGGTTGGTGACGATCACGTCGAGGTTCACGAGCGAGACCTCGATCGTTTCGCCGCCGATGTGCGGCAGCTGCGGCTCGCGTTGCGGCGCGGAGGCGCCGAGCGACACGAAAGCGAAGAGGGTGATGGCGATGCGGCGCATGGCTATTTCCCTTCCGCCATCATCTGGCTGCGCGGGGGAAGCGTGATGTAGAAGTAGCCGACGTCTTTGCCGACGTCATCGAGCACGGCAACGGCGATGCGCTCCGTCCGCTCGTCGGCGAGCACGTCGAAGTCGTACGTGAACGTCGACTGCGCCGCCTTCTCCGCATCGCCTCGCGGAATCACGAACTGCTGCCGCGCCTGGGTGATGTCGCTGATCTCGCCGAGAATGCCGCCCCAGGCGACGTAGACGGAGAACGAGCCGGCGAAGTCGCCGTTCGGTTGATCGATCGTCGTCAGCGCCTCGATCGGCAGCGAGACTCTCAGGGGAATCGTGTAGCGACTGCGGCCGGTCTTCGTCACCTTGCCGACCTTCGCATCGATCGCGATCTTCGATTCGGGGCGGACGCCGAAGAGGCTGGAGATGATCCGTTCCCGCACGTTCGTCTCATCCGACTTCTCCACGTAGTCGCCCCGGGTGCGGATGCGATACTCGGGGTTCTTCGTCGTCACCGCGAGCTTGTGTTTGCGGTCCTGGCGGCGCGTCTCAGTGCGGTACGCCATCGAGTAGTACGTCGTGAAGTCGTCGGCCGCGCGCGGCAGCAAATCGACGATGTCCTTGCCGGACGCGGACAAGCCGCCGGTGCTGCGCGCGATGCTGCCGAGCACCGGCGTCTCGTTGTTCAACACGCGGTGATCGAACGCCGCGTCGGGAGTCGGCGTCGCCTCGCGCACGACGTCGGTCATCGAGGTCGTCGCATCGGAGAACGTGGCCTGGCCGAGGCCTTCGGGATAGAGCGGATAGAGGGTGACGCCGGCGGCGTTCGCGGTGTCGGCGACGGAGAGCACGAGGCGCTCGGTGTCGAACTCCGCGCGCAGGGCGGGATCGATCGGATTCTGGCCGCCGAGGATCATGAACTCCAGGCCGGCGACCATGGAGAAGCGGTGGGAGAGGAAGAAGATCGCCTTCTTGCCTTGCTCGCCGGAGAGACCGAGGAGAAGCGACTTCAGTACGGCGGTCTTCTTCTGCAGCTCGACCTTCGCCCAGACGGCGTTGGCCCGGACGTCGAGCGGCGCGCCGGTGTTGTCCCCCGTCACGCCCCAGCCGCGGGCGTTCATCGCCGCGAGCGCGCGCGAACGGAACGACTGGATCTCCGCCAGCTCCATACGCATGCGGGTGAGGCCGTCCGGCGCGACGCCGGTGCTCGCCTGCGACAGCTCATCGAGCGTCTTGTCGACCGCGGCGAGATCGTCGGTCGCCTCGAGCAGGGTGATCGCCTCGCCGTTCCAACGGACGATGCTCACCGCGTCGCCTTTGCGGATGATGCCGTGGACCGTTTTCTTCAACGAGTCGAAGATCGGATCTTTGCGAAAGGGCGGCAGCTTGAAGGAGTCGATGAAGAGAACGATCGTCCGCTTCTGCGTCGGGTCCGGAAGCGCCGGCGCGTCCGCGGTTTCGGGCGTGCTCACGCCCGCTCTGGACTCAGCACCGTACTCGGAGAAATTCGCAATCGTCTGCGGCTTGCCGTCTTCGAGGATCGTGAAGTCGTCTTTCGTCAGACCGCGGACGCGGTTGCCCTGCTTGTCCGTGACGATGACGTCCAGATTGACGATCGACACCTCGATCGTCTCGCCCAGGCCCGGAACGGCGGGCGGTGGCGGCGGTTGCGGTTGCGTCGCTGCGTTGGTGAGTAGAACGAACGCGAGGAAGGAAATCGAAACTGTTGACCAAGGACGCATCACACGAGGCTCCTTGGTACCGGCGGCGATATTCTAGCGCGCATGCGTCGTCTTTGCGTCCTCGCTTTGCTGCTTGCCGCGGTTTCGTCACACGCCGATGAGGCATCGGACCTTCGCGCCGCGCGCTCCGTGTTCGACCGGAACATCGACGCCATCCGCCGCCGCGACCGCGACGCCTATCTCTCGCTCTATCTGCACAGCGACAAGCTGGTGCGCGGAGGCCCGGCGGGATTCATCACCGGCTTCGACGACTTCGCGAAGGGCGCCGGCGCGGGCTGGCCGGACACGATCGACGCGCTGGACATCCACCTCACGCCGCTCCGCGCGGGCATGGTCTACGGCACGTATCGCTACCGCGTCCGCTACGGCGCCGAGGAGCACAGCGGGATCTCCGAGCGGCTGTTCGTCCAGGACGGCAACGACTGGAAGATTGCAGTCACCGGCGCGATCGATGCGCCGCCGGGAACGCCGGCGCCGCCGCGCGCGATCGTCGGCGCGACGCTCATCGACGGCCGGGGCGGAGCGCCGGTTCCGAATGCGACGATCGTCCTGCGCGACGGCAAGATCGAATGCGCCGGAACGTGCGCGGTGCCGGAAGGCATCGACGTGCTGGAAGCGAAAGGGCTGTTCGTCACGCCCGGACTCATCGACGCGCACGTGCACTTTTCGCAGACCGGCTGGGTGGACGGGCGGCCGGACACGCTCGACGTCCGCGATCGCCATCCGTACGAGCAAGTCTCCGCGGAGCTGGAGCGCAACCCGCAGCGCTATGCGCATTCGTATCTCTGCTCCGGCGTCACGTCCGTGTTCGACGTCGGCGGCTATTCGTGGACGCTGCGCATCGCCGACCGCTTCGCGAACGACACGAGCACGCCGCACGTCGCGGCGGCCGGACCGCTGCTCTCGACGCTCGACCATTGGCTGAACCTCCCCGCCGCGCGGCAGTTCCTCCACCTGAAGGATGCCGAGTCAGGGCGCAGTGGCGTGCGCTATCTCGCCTCGGCCGGCGCGAAGGCGGTGAAGGTCTGGTACATCGTCCACAATCCCGACCTTCCCGTCGACGCATCATTCGACGCCGTCGCCGCGGCTGGCGATGAAGCGCGCAAAGTCGGCCTGCCGTTGATCGTCCATGCGACCGGGCTCGCCGAGGCGAAGGCGGCGCTGCGCGCGGGAACGACTTACCTCGTGCACAGCGTGTGGGACGTGCCGGTCGACCAGGAATTCATCGATCTGCTGAAGAAGAACGGCGCGATTCTCTCGCCGACGCTGACCGTGCTGCGCGGACGGGCGAAGATGTTCCGCGCGCTCGCCGACCGCAAGCCGCCGGCAGTCGACGATCCATTGCATTGCGTCGACGCCGCCACGATGGCCCGCGTCAACGAGACGGCGACGCTCGATCCGAAGCTCGTGACCGCCGAGCGCGCGGCCGAGACCGAGCGGATCGTCGGCATCCGCGAGCAGACGATGTTCGCGAATCTGAAGAAGCTCGTCGACGCCGGCATTCCGATCGCCACAGGCACCGACGCCGGCAATCCGCTCACGTTGCACGGGCCGGCGATCTTCACGGAGATGGACGCGATGCAAGCCGCCGGCATGACGCCGATGCAGGTGATCGTCGCCTCGACCTCCACCGCAGCGCGGGTGATGGGCCTCGCCACCCAAACCGGCACGATCGAAAAGGGCAAAGAAGCCGATCTCGTCCTCCTCGGCGGCGACCCGTCGGCAGATGTCGCGAACTTCCGCAAGATCCGTTACGTCGTGCGGGCGGGCGTCATCCGTCCCGCGGCGGACCTCACGGCGATGGCCAGATGAACGTGGCCTGAAATCAGCACGCGAGCCCAGCCATGTCGGATGAATTCAGTTACTTCAGCGACCAGTACGCGCAGGCGCTGCAGGCGTTCACGACCATCCAGAATCAAGCCTCCACGCTCATGCTCATGGGCAACAACGAGGATCTGCGCAAGTTCCTCGAGCAGTTCATCGCCATGGCCGTGCAGACGAAAGCCGCGGCCGAGGACAAGGGCGAGGCGAATTTCGCGGAGTGGTTCGGGGAGTTGGTGACGAAGGCGGAAACGCTGCTCCAGGCCGTGCCGCACCGGTAGAATCCCCGATCGTGAAAACGATCGTCGCACTCGGAGCGCTCATGACCACTCTCGCCGCCGGCGCCGCCACGCTCGACTCCCGCATCGACGAAGCATCCGCCAAAGTCGAATCGAAGGTGATCGCCTGCCGGCGCGACATCCACGAGCATCCCGAGCTCGGGAACCGCGAAGTGCGCACGGCGAAGCTCGTGGCCGACAAGCTGAAGGAGCTCGGCATCGAGACGCGTACCGGCGTCGCGCACACGGGCGTCGTCGGCATCCTGCGCGGCGCCAAACCGGGCCGCGTCGTCGGCCTGCGCGCGGACATGGACGCGCTCCCCGTCACGGAGCAAGTCGATCTTCCCTTCAAGTCGACCGTACGCACGACGTTCAACGGCCAGGACGTCGGCGTCATGCACGCCTGCGGACACGACGCCCACGTCGCCATCCTCCTCGGAGTCGCCGAAGTGTTGGCCGGCGTGAAGGACCAGCTGCCCGGCACCGTCGTGTTCCTCTTCCAGCCCGCCGAGGAAGGCGCGCCGCAGGGAGAAGAAGGCGGGGCGGAGCTGATGGTGAAGGAAGGCGCGCTCGACAATCCGAAAGTCGACGCCGTGTTCGGCCTGCACGTGACGTCGCGCTACCCCGTCGGGAAGCTCGCGTATCGGCCGGAAGGGATGATGGCCGCCGTCGACTCGTTCAAGATCAAGGTGACTGGGAAGCAGACGCACGGCGCATATCCGTGGCTCGGCGTCGACCCGATCGTCGTCGCCTCCCAGATCGTCCTCGGCCTGCAGACGATCCCGAGCCGCCAGGTCGACTCGACGCTCGCGCCTTCCGTGGTGACCGTCGGCGCGATCCATGGCGGCGTGCGCAACAACATCATCCCGGACGAAGTGGAGATGATCGGCACGATCCGCTCGCTCGACGCGAAGATGCGCGACGAGATCCACATGCGCATCCAACGCACCGCGGAGAGCATCGCCACGAGCGGTGGGGCGAAGGCGACCGTGACGATCACGACCGGATACCCGATCACGTACAACGATCCCGCGCTCACCGAGAAGATGGCGCCGACGCTGCGCCGCGTGGCCGGCACTGGGAACGTCACGGTCGTGAATGCGACGCTCGGCGCCGAAGACTTTTCGTTCTACCAGCAGAAGGTGCCGGGCCTGTTCTTCTGGCTCGGAACGCGCCCGGCGAATGTGACCGCGGAAGAGGCGGCGTCGAATCACTCCCCGCTCTTCTACATCGACGAATCGGGCCTCGCCCTCGGCGTACGCGCGATGGCCCACGTCGCAGCCGACTGGCTGAACGGTCGCTGAAGCGCACGACACGTGCTTGTCATCCTGAGCCCCGCAGAGGGCGAAGGATCCCCCGGCACAGGCGTTCAGCGCGCGTGCGCCGGGAGATCCTTCGGCGTCTTCGCGCCTCAGGATGACAGGGAGCTAACGCGGCGGCATCATCATCTGCTTCACGCGCGTGAAGTAGTCCGAGCCCGAGAGCCACTGGCCGCCGTCGATGACGAACTCCTCGCCGGTGACGTACGACGCGTAGTCCGACAACAGATAGACGCCGGCGTTTGCCACTTCTTCGAGCGTGGCGAAACGGCGGAGAGGGATCGTCTTGCGGATCCCTTCCATGATCATCGGATCGGGAAAGAGCCGCTCGGCGGCGCCGGGCGTGTCGACCGGTCCCGGCGCGATGGCGTTGACCCGGATCTTGTGCCGGGCCCATTCGACGGCGAGCGTGCGCGTCATGGCCAGCACGCCGGCCTTCGCGCTCGCGGAGTGGACGACGCCCGGCGCGCCGGTCCACGCGTAGTTCGCGATGACGTTCAGGATCACGCCGCCGTTCTTCTTCGCGATCATCCGCTTGCCGACCGCGCTCGAACAGTAGAACGTGCCGTTGAGGACGATGCCGATGACCGAGTTCCAGCCGTTCGTCGAGAGCTGGTCGGCCTGGACGATGAAGTTGCCCGCGGCGTTGTTGACGAGGAAGTCGATCTTGCCGTGATCTTCCTCGACCTTGGCCGCCATCGCCTCGACCGCTTCCGCGTCGCGGACGTCGAGCACGTGGTAGTGCGCGGTGCCCCCCGCGCTGCGCAGTTCCTCGACGGCTTTGCCGAGGTTTTCTTCTTTGCGGCTGCAGAGGATGACCGTGGCCCCGAGCTTCGCCAGCTCTTTGGCCAAGCCGAAGCCGATCCCCGTGGCGCCCCCCGTGACGATACCGACACGTCCCTCGAACGTTTTTTCCGGAAGCATCAAACGACCCTCTCTCTTCTACGCCAACTTCAACCCGGCCCGCTGAAAGTGCCGGAAGTCGCGATCATACGTGATGAGGGTGACGTCGTGGTCGATGCAGGACTGAGCGATGAGGGTGTCGGGAAGCAACGCCTTCAATCCCTGTCGAAGGATGAACGCTCGAAGCTCGCCGGCGCGCTGCCAATAGTCGTCGTGCCGCGGGAGCATGGGAGTCATCATGATGCGAGCCAGAAACTCCGGTCTGCTCGACGGATCGCTGAAGCACTCGGCGACCACCACCGGCGGCAGAACCGCCTCGCCGCTGCGCAGAGCCGCGAACGCGAGGAGTGCGTCGGGCTCCTGAATCCGCGCGAGAGCACGGCGAAGGGAGTTCGTGTCGAGAGCGAGCATTACGACTCCTTGTCGCGAAGCTCCTCGACCGAAATCGACCACGCGATGTTGCCGGAAAGCTCCAGCAACTTCTCGTACACTCCCTCCGCCTTCGCCCGGTCGATCTGCTTCTGCACTTCCGCGCGGGCGGCAGCCTTTTGCTCGGGCGTCAGCTGGATCGCGAAGTAGCGAGCCCAGGGATCCTCTTCCGCTTTCTTCTTTCTCGCCATACCTTCCAACCCATCTTACCTCGGCACTCCCTATAATCCCGGGCGTGCGCCGAACCGTCTGTCTGCTGCTCCTGGCCGTCCTCTTCGCCTGCGGGAAATCGGGTCCGAAAGAGGAAAAAATCTACGCGGTGAAGGGAACGATCGTCGCGCGCGACGCGGCGGAGAACATGCTCCGCGTGAATCACGAGGCGATTCCCGGATACATGGAAGCGATGACCATGGACTACACGGTGCGTGGTGCGAAGGTGACGGAGCTGCCGCCGGACAGCTCGAAGGTCGAAGGGAAGCTGCACGTCACGGACGAAGGCGCCTGGCTCACGGACGTGAAGAAGATGCCGTGACCGAAGACGAAAAGCGCGCTTTTCAAAGGCTCCATCTGACGCGCCCCGTCGACGGTTGGTTCGGCGACTTCGCCATCCAGCTCACGAACGTCAGCGCCGTCGGCGCGGCGATCGAGCACGAGGAAGAGATCCCGGCCGGAGCGCGGGCGTTGCTCCGTTTTTTCTGGCGGGGCGAAGAGCTGGAGTTGCTCGCCGAGATCGTCCGCACCGCGCCGAATCGTTCCGGTCTCCGGTTTCTGGAAGGCACGGAAGAGCTGCGCAAGCACATCGCTGCTTCTGCAACAGAAGTGCTGCGCGCGCAGGAAGCAAACCTCAGCGGCGATCGCGACCGCAACGTCGTCGGCGAAGAGACGTTGACGTCGATCTCCCAGGCCGTACAGCTAGGCGCCTACGTCGTCTGCACGCTGACTCCGACCGGCTGGAAGCGCAGGCTGTCGACGATTCCCGATCAGCCACCGGAAGGCTTCACCGTCGCCGCGGGCGAAGAGCCGGAGCAGATCGAGCTGCTCTGCCGCACGTACGAAAGCGGCGACACCGAGTCGCGCCGGCTCACGCGTTTGCTCGCCGAGCTGAGCGTCGCTAACAAACAGTAGAGAAGAGGACCGTCGGCACGCGGTCGCCGGCCGCGGCGGACGTCACACCTGCCTCGAGAATCGCGAGTCCGTTCGCGCCGATCATCGAAGTCGAAACGCCCGAGCCCTGCGCGCGCATCGGCGTCGCCGCCAACTCGCCCTCGGACGCGGAAACGCGCACGCGCAGATACGTGCGACGATCGCCGCTCGACTTCAGCGGCATCGTGAGACGCGTCAGCACGGTCGGCGGCAACACGCCGTCGACGCGGCCCATCGCTTTTCGCAACGACGGCGCGACGAAGAGGAGGAACGAGACCATCGAAGAGACGGGATTGCCGGGCAAGCCGAAGTAGAGCCGTTCGCGCACGCGCGACAGCACGACCGGTTTGCCGGGCTTCATCGCGACACGCCAGAACTTCGTGTCGGCGCCGAGGGCGTCGAGCGCGTCCTTGACGAAATCGAAAGCACCTACCGACACGCCTCCGGACGAGATGGCGAAGTCGCACGCGAGCGCCGACTCGATTGCGTGGATCGTAGCCTCCCGTTCGTCGGGCACGATGCCGAGCAGGCGCGGCTCGCCGCCCGTCTCCCGGACGAGCGCCGCGAGCGCGTACGCATTCGAGTTCACGACTTTGCCCGGCGTGCGTTCGTCGTGGAGGTCGACGAGCTCGTCACCGGTCGAGAGGATGGCGACGGTCGGGCGGCGAGCGACGACCACGTGAATCTTCTGCACGCCGGCGAGCACGCCGAGCTCCGCGGCGCCGATCGGCGTGCCGCTGCGCATCACAATCGAGCCGGCGCGCATGTCCTCGCCCCGGCGGCGGACGCTCGTTCCGACGGCGAGCGGTTGATGCACGGTCACGACGTCCGATCCGCCATCGGTGATCTCGACCTGTGCGATCGCATCCGCTCCTTCGGGAAGCAACGCGCCGGTCATGATCCGGATCGCGGTGCCGGCTTCCACTCGTCGCGTAGCGAGACGTCCGGCCGGCACGTCTTCGATCACGCGCAACGCGCCGGGAACGTCGGCCGCGCGCACGGCGTAGCCATCCATCGCGCTGTTGTCGCGTTCCGGCACGTCGAACGGCGCAGCGACGTCTTCCCGCAGCACGCGTCCATGCGCCGCCGCGAGAGCGACCTCTTCAACGCCGAGCAAACCGACTTCCGCGAGCACGAGCTCCTGCGCCTCCTCGACGGAAAGCGCCCGATCGCCGGCCCGCGGCTTCTGGAACGACTCGGCCATCGGCTTATCGCGACTTCGCGCCGAGAAACTCCCGCACGACTTCCGCCACGTCTCGCTTCTTGCCGTCGACTTCGTAGTTCAGACGGCGCATCGTCGCGTCGTCGATCGAGTCGCCGAGGGATTCGAATGCGCGCGATGCGGCGCGGCACTTTTCGTCCGTATCCTTGCGATAGACGACCGCGGCGTCGTAGGCGGGGAAGAAGCGGCGGTCGTCGTCGAGCACGACGAGGCCGAGCGACGAGATCAACCCGTCCGTCGAGTTGCCGGCGATCAGATCGACTTCGTTCGAGGCGAGCGCCTTGTAAGTCAGACCGAGGTCCATCGTCTTCGGCGTCTTCGCGAATTGGAGGCCGTACGCCTGTTGCAGACCGGGCCAGCCGTCGGGACGCTCCACGAACTCGTAGCCGAAGCCGGGCTGATAGCTCGCCGCCACGCTCGCGAGATCGGAGATCTTCTGGAGATGCTGCTGCTGTGCGTCTGCGCCGCGGACGATCATCGCGAACGTATTGTTGAAGCCGAGGCGCGGGCCCCAGTGCAGGCCTTTGTGGTCGTAGTTGCCGACGAGATTCGCGCGCGGGTCTTTCAGGATCGCGGAGAGCGCGGTGCCGGAGTACTCGACGTACGCATCGATCTGGCCTGCGTTGATCGCACCGTCGCAAACGAACGTGCCGCCCATGTTCAGCTTGCGGTCGACCGCGCATTTTTGCGCCTCGAGCTTCTGCGCCAGGAGCTCGCCGAGGATGACGGATTCGGTGAAGTTCTTGGAGCCGACGACGATCGGGCGCTTCGAGCCGCGATCGCACGCGACGGCGAGAAAGAACAGGGCGAAGATCAGCTTCTTCATTGGGGCACGAGCATACGCGTCAATCGAAAACGAGCATACGCTCGACGGTGCTGAGCAGGACGTCGGCAATCAGCGCCAACGCCGCGGCCGGCAGAGCGCCGGCGAGGATGAGGCGCGTGTCGACCATCGCCACGCCGCGGAAGATGAACGTGCCGAGGCCGCCGCCCCCAACCGCCGCCGCAATCGTCGCGACGCCGATGCCGACCACCGTCGCGATCCGCACGCCGGCGACGATCGTCGGCATCGCCAGCGGCAGCTCGACCTGCAGCAGCAACTGGCGTCGGGTGAGACCGAGGGCGATGCCGGCGTCGCGGACGACGGGGTCGACGCCGCGGATGCCGGTGAACGTATTGCGCACGATCGGCAGCAGCGAATAGAGGATCAGCGCGACGATCGCCGTGCGCATGCCGATGCCGCCGATGAACGGCACGGGGATCAGGAAGCCGAAGAGCGCGAGCGACGGAATCGTTTGGATCGCGTCGATGATGCGCAGCACGATGCGCGACGCGGCCTTGTGGCGTGTGCACCAGATCGCGAGCGGGATGCCGATCAGGATCGCCACCGCGACGGCCACGAGCACGATGAGCACGTGCTCGCCGGTCATCTTCAGGATGTCGACGGCGAGCGGGCTCATTGCCAACCTGCCGGCAACGTGGCGCTGGCGACGAACTGCCGCACGAGCGGCGATTTTTGTTGGACGAAGTCCCGCGACGGCGCGTCGACGACGACCCTCCCGCCATCGAACAAGACCACCCGTTCCGCAACGCGCAGCGCCTCGGCGAGATCGTGCGTGACGAAGACGATCGTGGCGTCGGAGCCGAGCGCGCGGAAGGCGTCCTGCAACTCCCGCCGAACGATGGGATCGAGCGCGCCGAACGGCTCGTCGCAGAGCAGGATCGACGGGCTCGCGACCATCGCCCGCGCGATCCCGACGCGTTGTTGCTCGCCGCCGCTCAGCGACCGCGGACGGCGCTCGGCGAATTTCTCGAACGGCATCCCGACGCGGTTCATCACTTCGGCGGCGGCTTCGCGCGTGCGCGCCGCGTCCCAGCCGAGGAGGCGGGGAATGGTGGCGATGTTCTCGAAGACCGTGCGGTGGGGGAAGAGGCCGGAGCCCTGGATGATGTAGCCGGTGCGGCGGCGGAGCGCGATGAGATCCGTCTCGCGCAGCGGCTTGTCGTCGACGAGGACTTCGCCGCGCGTCGGCGCCACGAGGCCGTTGATCAGGCGCAAGGACGTCGTCTTGCCCGCGCCGCTGCGGCCGATGAACGCGACCGACTGGCCGGCCGGAATGCGCAACGCGACGTCGCGCAGAATCGGCTCGCCGCCGGGCGCGTCGACGCGGACCTCGCGCAGCTCGATCGAGGAGGCCATGAGGCATTATGGCCGACCATGAAACGCGGATGGTTACTCGCGGCCGTTCTCGTCGCCGCGGCGGGGCGCCTGCTGCTGCAGAACGCGGCGCTCCCGCCGTACGCGGGGATGGACGAGGTCTATCACGTGGCCCGCCTCGCGTTCGTGCTGCAGGAAGGGCGCGATCCGAACATCCGCGAGCATTCGATCCCGCCGTATCTCCACGCCTCGACCCTGAACGCACCGGGCGCCCTCCCCTCCTTCGGACTCCTCGGCGAAAAGTGGCCGGCGTTTGTGCGCGAGCGCAAAGCCGTTCTGGTCGATCGCGAGCTGACCGCGGCCGACTTGCGGCCCTATCAGCAGCCGAATTACGAGGCGCAACAGGCGCCGCTCTACTACCGCGTCGTTGCGCCGTTCGCGCATCTGCTGCCGCACCGGACGCCCATCCGCGAGCTGCAGTTGTGGCGGTTGCTGTCCGTGTTCTTCGCGCTCGTCACGGTTTGGGCGACGGCGCGCATCGGAGAGCACTTTTACGGATCGCGCGGCGTGCTCGCGGCGTTGCTGCTACCGATGCTGCCGACCTGGCTGACGCTCGTCATCAGGGCCGGGAACGACGGATTGGCGTGTGCGCTGCTCGCTTGCGCGCTGATGATGACGATCCGCGGCGGTCCGGTCGCGATCGAGGCGCTGATGTGGGCCGCGGCGTTGGCGACGAAGCTCTACACGTGGCCGGTGCTGATCGTGGCGCTGTTTTTCTGGGTACGTAGGGCCGGCTCTCCAGCCGGCCCAATGTCGATGCTGGACCGGCTGGAGAGCCGGTCCTACATTTGCCTCGGCGCGTGCGCGCTGTCCGTCGGGCTCACGGTCACGTTCCTGGCGACGCATACGCGCAATCCGATCGGCCTCTTCGGCTTCGACGCCCCACAGAATGTAGGGGCCGGCTTCAGCCGGCCCGGACCGGCGGAAACCAGCCTCCACGTTCCCATCGCGTACGGCGAGATGCTCAAGATCACGCTCGCCAGCGCCGTCTGGACGAGCGGCCAGCATGCGGACGCTCTCCGTCTGCCGGGCATGCTCCTCTACGCGTTGCCGCTCATCGCCGTCATCCTCCTCGGTCTCGCCCGCGCGCCACAGCGCAAGCTCGTCCTCGTCGCGCTCGCGACGTTCGGCGCGGCGCAGATCGTCAACGCCGCGGCCTTCGTTCGCCAGGCGCACGCCGCCGGCATCGCGTTGCCGCTCGGCGGGAAGGAAGGTTGGTACTGGTACGCGCTCGCGCCGCTCCTCGTGGCGATCGTCTTTCCGCGTACGCCGTTGAAATCCGTCGCGCTCTGGCTTTTTGTTTGGGATGTCGTCATCAACCAATGCCAGCTCTTCGGCGACTTCGCCGGCGCGACGTCGCCGGCCACGCCATCGTTTCTCTTCCGCTGGGGACCGATGCAGGCGCCGCACTTCTCGCTGGAGGGGATCGGCGTCGGGCCGTTCGCCGGCGCGCTCTTCTGGCTAAGCCTGGTGCACGCGGCCGCCACGCTCGCGGCATTCCGCATAGAATCTGCGAATGACCGTTGACTCCGTTTCCAGGGAGCGCATTCCGGTCGCCGTGCTCGGCGCCACCGGCTCCGTCGGCCAGCGCTTCGTGCAGCTGCTCGCCGACCATCCGTGGTTCCGTCTCGCCGAAGTCGTCGCCTCGGAACGCAGCGCCGGCAAACGCTACGCCGACGCCGCCGAATGGCGCCTCGAAACGCTCCTCCCCACCGAAGCCGCATCCCTCGGCGTGATGAGTCTCGGCGACAAGCTCCAGTCGCGCCTCGTCTTCTCCGGCCTCGATTCCTCCGTCGCCGGCGAGGCGGAAGAGCTGTACGCGAACCAGGGCTGCGTCGTCGTCTCCAACGCGAAGAATCACCGCATGGGGGCGGATGTCCCACTGCTGATCCCCGAGATCAACGCCGCACACTGCGATGCGATCGCGACGCAGCAGAAGCGCCGCGGAGGCCGCGGCTACATCGTGACGAATCCGAACTGCTCGACGGTCGGCCTGGCGATGGCCATCGCGCCGCTCGAAGCGAAGTGGGGCATCGACACGATGCACGTGACGACGATGCAGGCGATCTCCGGTGCGGGCTACGCCGGCGTCGCGTCGTACGCAATCCTCGACAACGTGATCCCCTACATCGGCGGCGCCGAAGAGCACAAGATCGAGTCGGAGCCGCAGAAGATCCTCGGCAAGTGGGACGGCGCGCAATTCGTCGACGCCGGCTTCCGCACGTCGGCGCAGGTGAACCGCGTGCCGGTCATCGACGGCCACCTGATGACGATCTGGCTCTCGCTGAAGAACGATCCACAATCGGTCGACGCCTTGATCGACGCCGTGCGCAACTTCACCGCCGAACCGCAGGCACTGAATCTTCCGACCGCGCCGGAAAGACCCCTGCACTACATCGACGCGATCGATCGTCCCCAACCGCGCCTCGATCGCGACCGCGAACGCGGCATGGCCGTTTCGGTCGGCCGCCTGCGCGCGTCGTCGCTCGGCGGCTACTGCATGGTCGCGCTCGTCCACAACACGATCCGCGGGGCGGCGGGCGCAGCGTTGCTCAACGCTGAATTGCTGGACGCGAAGGGTCTCCTGTGATCGTCATCAAATTCGGCGGCACCTCGGTCGGCGACGCGCAACGCGTGGCGAACGCGATCGACATCGTCGCCGAACGCCGCCATCTGCAGCCGATCGTCGTCGTCTCCGCGCTATCCGGCGTCACGAATGATCTCGTCGCTGCCTCGGAGGCGGCGCGCCGTGGCGAGCTCGCGAAAGTCGACGAGATCATCGGCCGCATCCGCCAACGCCACGAAGACGTCGCCGTGCAGCTCGTGCAGCAGAAGTTCGACTTCCTCGACGCGTTCATGAAGCAGCTGGACAAACAGCTGGATCAGATCCACACGATCCTGCGCGGCTTCACGCTCCTCGGCGAGATCACCGATCGCGCGAAAGACAAAGTCTCCGCCCTCGGCGAGAAGCTCTCTTCGGTGCTCTTCGCGTACTCGATGAAGATGCGCGCGCTGCCGGGCGAGCATGTCGATTCGGAAGATGTGGTCATCACCGACGACCGCTTCTGCGAGGCGGCGCCGTTGATGGACGACACGCGCGAGGCGGCACGACGCGTGCTCCTTCCGCACATCGAGCGCAATCTGATTCCGGTGATGGGCGGCTTCATCGGCCGCACCCGCGACGGCGCCACGACGACGCTCGGCCGCGGCGGCTCCGACTACAGCGCGGCCATCGTCGGCGCCGCGGTCGGCGCGAAAGAGATCCAGATCTGGACGGACGTCGACGGCATGATGACGTGCGATCCGCGCCTCATCCCGAGCGCGCGCGTCATCGATCGCATCTCGTACGTCGAGGCCGCGGAGCTGGCGTGGTTCGGCGCGAAAGTGCTGCACCCGAAAACGATCGCGCCGGCGGTCGACGAAGGCATTCCGGTGCGCGTGCTGAACACGCACAACGTCGCAAGTCCGGGCACGCTCGTCACCGCGGAAGGCGACGACCGGCGCGGCGGACCGAGAGCCGTCGCATTGAAGAAGGGGATCACCGTCGTGCACATGACGTCGAACAAGATGCTCGGCGCGCACGGATTTCTGGCGAAGCTCTTCGCCGTCTTCGAAGAGCTGCAGATCTCCGTCGACCTCATCACGACTTCCGAAGTCTCGGTCTCGGTGACCGTGGACGAGATGCATCCACAGCTGCCGGCGAAGTTGAAGGACGTGGCCGACGTCGAGGTGCACGACCGGCAATGCATCGTCGCCATCGTCGGCCGGCATTTGATGGACGACGCTCAGGTCGGCGCGCGCGTATTTTCCGCGATGCAGGGAATCCCGATCTCGATGTTTTCCCTCGGCACGTCCGGTTTGAATCTGAGCATCGTCGTCGACGAGAAAGACGCAGACCGCGCGGTGAAATCGATTCACCACGCACTCTTCGAGGTACCGGTGGCTGTATGAAGTTGGCATTGCATGGCTACGGAAAGATGGGCCACGCCATCGAGAAGGTGGCGGTGGAGATGGGCCACGAGATCGTCGTCATCCCGGACGGCGCGGAGGTCTTGATCGACTTCTCGCACGCCGACGCGGTGGAAGAGGCGGTCGAGCTCGCGGCGGAGGCGGGGATCGATCTCGTGATCGGAACCACCGGGTGGCACGACCGGCTCGACGACGTGCGCAAACGCGTCGAAGAGGCGAACATCGGCTGCGTCTACGCCTCGAACTTCTCGCCCGGAGCGAACGTCGTGTTCGCGCTCGCGCGGCGCGCGGGCGAGCTGATCGCGAAGTTCCCGCAGTACGCCGTCGGCATGGAAGAACGGCATCACGCCCAGAAGAAAGACGCGCCGAGCGGCACCGCGCTGAAGATCGCGAGCGAGGTGAACGCGGGGAGCGGCGGGAAGTTCGTGCCGATGATCGCCGCGTCGCGCGTCGGCAGCGAGTTCGGATTGCACACGCTCTTCTTCGACTCGCCGGACGACCTCATCGAGATCTCCCACCGTGCGCGCGGCCGGGAAGGCTTCGCCCGCGGCGCGGTCGTTGCAGCGGAGCTCGTGCGAGGCCGCAAGGGCCTGATCCGCTTCGACGAACTGGTGTTTGCATGACCTTTCGCGGCGTCGGCACGGCGCTCATCACCCCCTTCCAGGACGACGGCTCGCTCGACGAGTGCGAGCTCGCGCGCTTCGTCGGCTGGCAGATCGAACAAGGCATCCAGTTCCTCGTGCCCTGCGGCACGACGGGCGAGAATCCGGCGCTCACCCCGGAAGAGCATCAGCGCGTCATCGAGATCACGGTGAAGACGGCGGACGGCCGCGTGCCGGTGCTCGCCGGGGCGGGGAACAACAACACCGCGCGCGCCGTCGAGCTCGCGGAACAAGCCATCGACCTCGGCGCGGACGGCATCCTCACCATCACGCCCTACTACAACAAGCCGACGCCGGACGGGTTGCGACGCCACTTCGGCGCTCAGGTCGAGGCGATCGAGAGGAAGCGGAGCGGGTTCCCGATGATCATGTACAACGTGCCGGGTCGTACCGGCTTGAACATGACCGCCGCGACGACGTTGCGCATGGCCGCGGAGATCCCGAACATCATCGGCGTGAAGGAAGCGTCGGCGAACATGGAGCAGATCCTGGAGATCCTCCGTTCGCGCCCGGACGGCTTCCTCGTGCTGAGCGGCGACGACGCGTGGACGCTGCCGCTGCTCGCGTGCGGCGCGGATGGGCTCATCTCCGTCGCCAGCAACGAAGTGCCCGCGCTCATGCGCCAGCTCGTCGAAAAGCAGGACGTGGCGGTGATGAATCGGCTGTTACCGCTGCTCACCGGCAACTTCATCGAGTCGAATCCCATCCCGGTGAAAGCCGCGTTGAAGATGATGGGCATTCTGGAAAACGACGTCGTGCGGCCGCCGCTCGCGCCGATCACGAACGAGAACCGCGCGAGGCTGGAAGCCATCCTCAGGGAGTGCGAGCTGCTGTGATCACCATCGAAGACCGCGTAAGAGCCCTCAAGACGACCAACGACCGCCTCGAGGCGGTGAAGACCGTCAACCTCTTCTTCGCCGAGCTGGAAAAAGGCTCGTGCCGCGCCGCGGAGCGCGACGCCGACGGCAACTGGGTCGTGCAGCCGTGGGTGAAGGAAGGGATCCTCGCCGCGTTCCGCTTCGGCGTGCTCGCCGAGTTCGCGTCCGGCGCGCTCTCCTTCATCGACAAAGACACGATTCCGGCGCGCCGTTTCAAGATCACGGATGGCATCCGCGTCGTGCCCGGCGGCACGTCGATCCGTCGCGGCGCATTTTTAGCGAAGGGCGTCGTGCTGATGCCGCCCGCGTTCGTGAACGTCGGCGCGTACGTCGACGCGGACACCATGATCGACTCGCATGCGCTCGTCGGCTCGTGCGCGCAGATCGGCAAACGCGTGCATCTCTCCGCCGGCGCGCAGATCGGCGGCGTGCTCGAGCCGATCGGCAACGTGCCGGTGATCGTCGAAGACGACGTGGTGGTCGGCGGCAACTGCGGCATCTATGAAGGGACGATCGTGCGCTCCCGCGCCGTGATCGGCGCCGGCGTCGTGCTCACCGGCTCGACCCCGATTTACGACGTCGTGCGCGGCCAGGTCTATCGCCGCACGCCGGAGCGCCCGCTGGAGATCCCCTTCGGTGCGGTCGTCGTGCCCGGCTCGCGTCCGATGAAAGGCGCGTTCGCGGAACAGCATCAGCTGTCGATGTCGACGCCGATCATCATCAAGTACCGGGACGAGAAGACCGACTCCGCGACGGCGCTCGAGGAAGCGTTGCGGTGAAGCCGGCCGCGCGTTTCGACGGCATCGAGCTTTCCCTCATCCGCCAGATCAACGCGCTCGCCACTCC
>JAFAVZ010000424.1 GCA_019242175.1 Acidobacteriota bacterium | reverse complement strand
GCGACGTCCCCGCCTACCGCTGGTTCGTCCGCACTCCGCAATACGCCGAATTTCTCCTTTCAGCCGCGCAACCGTAATTCATTCGATTCGTACTAAGTGGGCAGACGAAGAAGGGAGAACCATGCCTGAGCTCTCGATCCGCAACCTCTCCAAGACCTACCCGAACGGCGTCCGCGCGCTGAGCGACGTCAGCCTCGACATCCCCACGGGCATGTTCGGCCTTCTCGGCCCGAACGGCGCCGGCAAGTCGACGCTCATGCGCACGCTCGCCACCCTCCAGGAAGCCGACTCCGGCAGCGCGCGCCTCGGCACCATCGACGTCCTCCGTCAGAAAGACGACGTCCGGCGCCTCCTCGGCTACCTGCCCCAGGAGTTCGGCGTCTATCCGCGCATCTCCGCCGAGACGATGCTCAACCACTTCGCCGTTTTGAAGGGCATCACGAACGGGAGGCAGCGGAAGGAAGTCGTCGACGCGTTGCTCCACCGCGTCAACCTCCACGACGTGCGCAAACAGAGCCTCGGCACGTTCTCCGGCGGCATGCGCCAACGCTTCGGCATCGCCCAGGCGCTCATCGGCAGCCCGCAGCTGATCATCGTCGACGAGCCGACCGCCGGCCTCGATCCCGGCGAACGGGTGCGCTTCCACAACCTGCTCGCCGAGATCGGCGAGAACGTCGTCGTCATCCTGTCGACGCACATCGTCGAAGACGTTTCGGACCTCTGCCGGCAGATGGCCATCATCGCCGGCGGTCGGGTGATGATGAGCGGCGATCCGCTCGACGCCATCCGCAGCGTGGAAGGCAAGATCTGGCGGAAGACCGTCGGCCGCGAAGAGGTCGAGGTGCTCAAGACGCGGCACGCCGTGATCCACACCCGCCTCGTCGGCGGCCGCACCGTCGTGCATGCGTTCGCGGAGAGCGACCCAGGCGACGGCTTCGAGCCGACGTCCGCCTCGTTGCAGGACGTCTACTTCGCGACGCTCCACCGCGCGAGTGAGAAGACGGAGCAGGCCGCGTGAGTGCCCTGCGCGAGATCCTCCGCTTCGAGCTGCGCTTCCATCTGCGCGGCTTCGTCTTCTACATCGCGCTGATCCTCTTCTTCCTCCTCTCCTTCGCCGCCGTCACCAGTGACTCGGTCAGCCTGGGCGGCTCCATCGGCAACGTCCATCGCAACGCGCCGTTCGTGATCATGACCTTCATGCTCGTGTTCTCGATCTTCAGCGTGTTCACGACCGTGGCCTTCATGGCCAGCGCCGCGCTGCGCGATTACGACCTCGGCACGGATGGGCTGTTCTTCTCGACGCCGATGCGCAAACGCGACTACGTCATCGGCCGCTTCGCCGGATCGTTCCTGATCTCCGCGATGATCTTCGGCGGCGTCGTCCTCGCGTTCGTCCTCGGCAGCGTGATGCCGTGGCTGGAAAAGGAACGAGTCGGCGCCTTCCACGCGACGCCGTACCTCTACTCGTTCGCCGTCTTCATCCTTCCGACGCTCTTCCTCCTCGGCGCCGTCTTCTTCTGCGTCGCGCTCCTCTCCCGCAGCGCGATGGCGACGTACTCCAGCTCCGTGGCCCTCTTCGTCGGCTACGTGATCGCGTCAACGGTCGCGGGCAATAATCTCGAATACGAGAAGGTCTTCAGCCTCCTCGACCCGTTCGGCCTCATCCCCTTCGTCATCACCACCCGCTACTGGACGGTCGCGGAACGCAACTCCCAGGTGCTGCCGCTGGAAGGCATCTTCCTGTGGAATCGGCTGCTGTGGATCGGCATCGGCCTCGCGATCTTTCTCTGGACGCTGTGGAAGTTCCGCTTCGAGACGGGCAAGAAGGTCGGCAGGAAGCGCAAGATCGAAGTCGTGGAGGAGGTGCGGCCGATGACGGCGGCGCTGCCGCGCGTGGAGCCGCGGTTCGGCTGGTTCACGCAATTCGCAAGCACGTTGAAGCTGGAGATGCGGCTCGTGTTGACGAGCATCCCCTTCCTCGTGATCCTCTTCCTGTCGCTGGCGAACGTCACTGGCGGCGCGACGGAAGCGGGCTCGATCTTCGACACGAATACCTATCCGGTCACGGGAAATATGCTGGCCGCGATCGAGGGCGGCTTCGTCATCTTCGCCATCCTGATCCTCGGCTACTACGCCGGCGAGATCGTGTTCCGCGAGCGCCAGACGAAGCTCAATGAAGTCGTCGACGCGACGCCGGTACCGACGTCCGCCATGTGGGCGGGCAAGCTCGCGGCATTGTGGGCGGTCGCGATCTTCATGCTCCTCGCGGCCATGATCGCCACCCTCGGCGTGCAGACCGCGAAAGGCTTCCACGACTACGAATTCGGCCTTTACCTGCGCGGACTATTCCTCGTCACCGGCCTGCGCGTATTGATGCTCGCCACGTTCGCGTTTTTCCTCCAGGCGGTGACGAACAACAAGTACGTCGGCTTCCTCCTGATGCTGCTCTACATCGTCAGCATCTTCGTGCTGCCGGCGATGCATTGGGAACTGCGCCTCTATCGCTTCCCGGTGACGACACCCATCCCGTATTCGGACATGAACGGTTACGGCCATTGGGCCAAAGGAGTGTTCTGGTACGACCTCTACTGGACATTCTTCTGCGGCATTTTGTTGCTCGTCTGCCATCTGCTGTGGGCCCGCGGCACGGAGACGCGGTTCGGCAAGCGCCTGAAGCTCGCCGGCGGCCGCTTCCGCATCGGAACGAAGCTCGCGTTCCTGACGCTGGCCATCGCATTCGGCGCGACCGGCGCTTATCTCTACTACCAGACCGCGGTGCTGACGCCTTATCGCACCACGGAAGACAATGAGCGGCGGCAGGCGGAGTACGAGAAGCTCTACAGCAAATACTCGAACCTGCCGCAGCCGAAGATCACCGACGTGCAGGCCGACGTCGACCTGTATCCCGAACGGCGCGCGTTCGCACTCCGCGGCTCTTATCAGCTGGTCAATCGCACCGGACAGGCGCTCGACCGACTGCACGTCGCGCTCAATTCCGACGTTCGCAACTACACCATCTCGATTCCCGGCACGGCCGTGGAGATGGCGGACAAAGAGCGTAATTACACGATCTATCGCCTTTCGCCGCCGATGGCTCCCGGCGCCACGCTGCCGATGCGTTTCACTTTGAGCGTCGAGCCGCACGGAATTGCGAACGATCGCGGCAATGTCGAGCTCGTCTGGAACGGAACATTCATCAACAACTTCTCCTGGTTCCCGCACATCGGCTATCAACGCGGCAACGAGCTGCAAGACCGCAACAAGCGCAAGAAATACGGCCTCGGTCCGGCCCAGCGTTATCCGAAAATCGACGACCCGGCCGCACGCAACGTGAACCAGCTGACCGGCGAATCGGACTGGCTCAATCTCGACACGACGGTGAGCACATCGCCCGACCAGATCGCGATCGCGCCCGGCTATCTGCAGAAGGAGTGGACGCAGAACGGCCGCCGTTACTTCCGCTACAAGACGACCTCCCCGATCCTCGGTTTCTGGTCCTATCTATCCGCGCATTACGAGGTGAAACGAGACCGCTGGCACGACGTGGCGATCGAGATCTACTACGACAAGAAGCATCCCTACAACGTGCAGCGGATGATCGACGGCGTGAAGGCGTCGCTCGACTACTTCACGACGAATTTCTCGCCCTATCAGCACAGCCAGGTGCGCATCCTGGAGTTCCCGAATTACCAGCGCTTCGCCCAGTCGTTCCCGAACACGATCCCGTTCTCGGAATCGATCGGCTTCATCGCCGACCTGCGCGACCCGAACGACATCGACTATCCGTTCTACGTGACGGCGCACGAAGTCGGGCATCAGTGGTGGGCCCACCAGGTCATCGGCGCGCAGGTGCAAGGCACGACGATGATCACCGAGACGCTCGCGCAATACTCGGCGCTGATGGTGATGGAGAAGCAGTACGGCCGGGAGAAAATGCGCAAGTTCCTCCGCCACGAATTGAACGGCTATCTCGCCGGCCGCGGCGGGGAGCTCATCGCGGAAATGCCACTGAAGCTCGTCGAAGACCAGCCGTACATCCACTATCGCAAAGGCTCGCTGGCGATGTACGCACTGCGCGACGCCATCGGCGAAGACAAGGTCAACGAGGCGCTGCGTAACATCATCGCGAAGTGGGCGTTCAAAGGCCCGCCGTACGTGCGCACGGTCGAGCTGATCGACGCGTTCCGCGCCGTGGCGCCACCGGACAAGCAGGCGATGATTCACGATCTCTTCGAGACGATCACGCTTTACGACAACAAGGCGACGGAGGCGAAGGCGGTGAAGCTGCCCGACGGCCGCTACAAGGTGACGTTCACCGTCGAGTCGAAAAAGCTCGTCGCCGACGGCCTCGGCGCGGAGAAAGAGGTGCCGGTCGACGAATGGATCGACATCGGCGCGCTCGCCGGCAAGAACGACGTCGACGTGCTCGCGCTGGAGAAACGCCATCTGACCCAACCGAAGGCGACGTTCGAGCTGATCGTGAAGTCGAAGCCGACGAAGGCGGGCATCGATCCGCTGAACAAGCTGATCGACCGCAACCCGGAGGACAACGTGAAGACGGTAGACGTGTCCTCCTGAGGCGGGCACGGCCCGCTGCACTAGCACGTAGGGCCGGCTCTCCAGCCGGCCGCAGTCGGGAATGATGCGGCGGCGATGCCCGCCGCGACCATGCTTCATCGGGCCGGCTGGAGAGCCGGCCCTACGTTTGGTGCACGAAGTTCGACCTACTGGCAGGCCCCACTTCACGAATGTGTCATCCTGAGCCCCGAAGAGGGCGAAGGATCTCCTCGCAAGAACGGGGAGATCCTTCGCTCCGCTCAGGATGACACTCCCATGAATCCGCGCGCATTCGCCTTCCTCCGCGACCTCGCCAACGACGAGGCCGTGCGGGTGCGGGTGCGCGGGGACTGCATGGAGCCGCTGATCCGCGCCGGCGCGGAAGTCGCGGTGCGGCGCCGCAGGCTGTATCTTCCCGGCGACGTGATCGTCTTCCGCACCACCGCCGGCGACCTCGCCGCCCACCGCATCCTCGGTTACCGCGCGAGGGGCATCGTGACGAAAGGCGATCATTGCGCCGATCATGACGCGCCGGTCGCGCGCGCGCAGATCGTCGGCGCCGTCGACTCCCTCGCCATCTCCGGCACGGCGCGCCTGCGCGCCCTCGGCAACTTCGCGGCGATCGTCGCCCGGAGGCTGCGGCGTTGACGGTGTTCGGCGAGCAGTTCCTCCACTCCCCCGGCCTCTTCCCCGCCCGCATCGCCGGCGAGACGTTCGGCTCCGGTTCGTTCACGCTCGCGTTGCCCGGCGGACCGTTTCTCATCGACGGCCTATCGGCGATCCAGCGCGAGAGCCTCGCGTCCCGCTACGGCGATTCCGCGGATGTCACGCCGCAGATCACGATCGTCGTGCACCGCGTCGCGCGTGAAGACTTCCGCGAGATCGACACGCGCGGCTGGGAGTACAACCTCGATTACCTCGCGACGGAGACGACCGTCTCGCTCGCCGGCATGCGCCTCGCGGCGTTGATCGACCTCGCGCGCAACCGGGTCGGCATCTGGACGCCGGTCGAAGATCCGGCCGAATTCTGGGGTGTCGTCGAGAACGTTCTGCGGCCGCTCGTCGCCTTGCGGCTGCTGCTCGACGGCGGCCTGCTCGTCCACAGCTCTGCGGTCGCGCTCGCCAACCGCGGCATCGTCTTCGCCGGCCGTTCGAATGCCGGCAAGTCGACCGTCGCCCATCTCGCCGTGGCCTCGAAGCATCCCGTCCTGAGCGACGATTTGAACGCCATCACGAGAGAAAACGGGCAGTTCGTCATCTCTCCCCTCCCCTTCACGGGCGACCTCGAGCCGGCGGATGTCAGCCGCATCGCGGTGCCGCTGGAGGCAATCATCGGCCTGGAGAAAGGTTCCGACGAGTCTCTGCGTTCCATGAGCCAAGGAGAGGGGATGTCGCTGCTCGTGCGGAGTGCGCCTTACGTGAATCACGACGAAATCCGGCTGCCGTTGCTGCTCGAACGCGCGGCGGAGATCGCCGGCGCCGCGCGGCGGGCCATCCTCACCTTCCGGCGCGACGGAAACATCTGGCCTATACTCGAAAACCTTCCATGACCCTCACCCTGGCCACGCGTCTGCGCCTCGCGCCCCATATCCGCTTCCGCCGCTTCGAAGACGAGGGCGTCGCCGTCGATCAATCTTCCGCCGAGGCGGTCGTTTTCAATGATGTGGCGGCGCGGATTCTCGAGTTGGCCGACGGTTCCCGAACGCTCGCGGAAACGGCGGGCGTGATCGGCGAGGAGTTCGAGGCGGAGAACGACGCCATCGAGGCAGACGTGCTGCGCTTCGCCGGCGAGCTGATCGACGCCGGACTGGCGGTGGCGTCGTGACGACGTTCGACGACGTCGTCGCCCGCAGCTGGACCGGCAACCGTCTGATGACGGTGCTGATCGAGCTCACCTACCGCTGCAACCTCGACTGCTTCTTCTGCTACAACGACCTCGGACTCCGCGGCAAGCCGCTGACGTTCGAGCAGTACGAAACGTTCCTCCGTGACCTCGCGGCGATGAACGTGCTGACGCTCGTTCTGAGCGGCGGCGAGCCGCTCGCGCATCCCGACTTCTTCCGCATCGGCAAGCTCGCCCGCGAGCTCGGCTTCGTGGTGCGCATCAAGTCGAACGGCCACGCGCTGCGCGGCGAGCTCGCGCGCCGGCTGCGCGACGAAGTCGACCCGTTCGTCACGGAAGTCAGCCTCCACGGCGCCTGCGCCGCGACGCACGATCGCCAGACACGCGTGCCCGGCTCGTTCGTGCGCCTCGTCGAGAATCTGCGGGAGATGCTCGCGCTCGGGCTGCGCGTGAAGGTGAACAGCACGCTGACGCGCTGGAACGAGGATGAGACGGAAGGGATGTATGCGCTGACCGACTCGCTCGGGCTGCCGCTGCGGTTCGACCTGACCGTTTCGCCGCGCGATGACGGCAATCGCGAGCCGCTCGATGTGGCGCCGACGAAGGAAGGGATCACGCGCCTGCTGCGGCTCGAGTCCGAACGCTACGCGCGCAACCCCCCCCCCCCCCC
>JAFAVZ010000116.1 GCA_019242175.1 Acidobacteriota bacterium | reverse complement strand
ACGGCAGATACGCGTAACAAACGCCGGCCGCGATGCCCGCCAGCCACGAACGCGTCAGCTGAAACCCGAGCAGATACGCGGCGAAGCCGGCGAATGCGAAGCCGGCGAGCATCATCAGGTTGTACGTCGTGAGCGGCGTCGCGCCGGCCGCGCGCAGCGGGAACGTCAGGATCGCGATGCCGAACAGGTTCTCGCTGAACGCCAGCGAGTACTGGGCCGGATAGAACGCGTTCGCCTGGAAGAGCGCCAGCGGCTGATGGAACGCGGCGTACCAGTCCCAATCGAGGATCCAGGTGTTGATGTACGGATCGCCGGGATCCGTGACGCAGCGATCGACGCAGCGCGCGAGCGGCCAGGTCATCGCCACCGCCAGAACGACGAAGAGGGCGGCCGCGCCCAGGTGCTTCCGCATCGGCGGCCGGATGATAATCTGTGCGCGCATTCAACTCACTGCAGGAGCCCAGCTACCGATGGTCGCCATCCGCTTCACCGGCAACTACGAAGACCTCTCCACCGACCGCGGCTACCAGTTCAAGTTCTACTGCGAGAAGTGCCGTAACGGCTACATGTCGACCTTCAAGAATTCGAAGATCGGGATGCTCGGCTCCGCGGCGCGCGTCGCGGGTAACCTCTTCGGCGGCGTCTTCAGCAGCGTGGCGGACGGCTCGTACGAAGTGCAGCGCGCCGTCGGCGGTCCGGCTCACGACTCCGCGTTGAAGGAAGCGGTCGACGAGATCGCGCCGATCTTCAAGCAGTGCACGCGATGCGGCCAGTACGTCTGCGAGCCGATCTGCTGGAACAAGAAAGCCGGGCTCTGCGAAACGTGTGCGCCCGATCTCGACGAAGAGATGGCGTCCGCGCAGGCGAACGCCGCCCGCGAACAGATTCACGAGAAGGCCCGCACCGTCGACTGGACGAAGAGCCGCGACGTCGCCCAGGTCTCCGGCGCCGTCTGCCCCCACTGCAACGCGAAGACGCAGGGCGGCAAGTTCTGCATGGAGTGCGGCGGCGCGCTCGCGCCGGCGAAGAAGGCCTGCAGCGGCTGCGGCCACGAGGCCGAGGGGAGTCCGAAGTTTTGTCCGGAGTGCGGGGCGAGATACTGACGGTTACTGGTTGCTGGTTGCTGGTTACTTGCGCCTTTGGGCCTGGAACCGGCAGCTGCGCAAGTAAGCAGTAACCAGTAACCAGTAACCAGTAACCAGTAACCAGCAACCAGCAACCAGCAACCAGCAACTCGCCGCTCCCGGCAGCCCCCTTGCACTTCGCGCTGCCATGACCACCATCGTTCTCTTCGGCGGCCCGTCCGACGAGCGCCACGTCTCCGTAGCCTCGGCGCAGGCGATCGCCCGCACGCTCGGCGATCCACTCTGTTGGTTCTGGGCGCCGAACGGCGCAGTGCACGACGTCGCGCCGAACGACCTTCTCGCCCATCAGCGCCCGTTCGAGCTCGACTTCGTCCCCACCCGCCCCGCCATCTTCCCCGACATCGAGCAAGCGCTCGATACCCTCCCCGTCGAAGACCCGGTCTTCCTCCTCGCGCTGCACGGCACGGGCGGCGAAGACGGCCATCTCCAGCGACTCTTCGAGAAGCGGCGCATTCCGTTCACCGGCTCCGGCTCCGAGGCGAGCGAGCTGGCGTTCGACAAGGGGACGGCGAAGGCGCGCGTGCAGGGCAAAGTGCGCACGGCCGAGTCGCGCATCGCGAAAGGCAATCTGCGCGAAGTCGTCGAAGACATGTTCACGCGTCACGAACGCCTCGTGCTCAAGCCGCTCGCAGGAGGATCGAGCCGCGGCCTCTACTTTGTCGCGCGCGGCGATGAGTTGCCGAACGTCGACATCCCCTACATCGTCGAGCAGTTCGTGAGCGGCCGCGAGCTGACCGTCGGCGTGATGGATGGCGATGACGGCCCGATTCCGCTTCCCGTCATCGAGATCGAAGTCGATCCCGGCCACGCCTTCGACTACCTCGGCAAGTATCTGGGCAAGGGAACGCGCGAGATCTGCCCGGCGAACATCCCCGACGCTCTGCGCGACGAAGCCCAGCGCACCGCCCTCGCCGCCCACACCGCCCTCGGCTGCGAGGGCTACTCGCGCAGCGACCTCATCGCCGGCGAGGACGGCGTCTACTTCCTCGAGACCAACACGCTCCCCGGCCTCACGAGCAGCTCGCTCGTTCCGCAGATGTTGCGCACACTGGGCATCGACTTCCGACAGTTCCTCGAACGGCAGCTGGAGCTCGCGCGAGCCCGGGTCAGTCCTTCGACGATGCCGGCGGCGGCGCGTTGATCACGTTGATCCGCCCCTCGACCTTTGCCTCGATCGGCTGCGGCATCTTCTGCAGCGCGGGGATGAGCAGGTCGCGGATCGGCTTCGACTGATCGACCTTGATGTTCGCCGCGGGGATCTGTGAGAAGACCGAGGCCAGGCCTTCGCCGCCGGCGGCGAGGAAGTCCGGCATCGCGACGCGGTAAGTCGCGTTCGGATCGACGCTGATCTCCGTCACGCGATCGGTCTTCGGCCGCGACATGTCGACGGTGTACCGCGCGCCGCTGATCTGCAGGATGCCGCTCTCGCCGTTCGACATGATGCGCAACATGTCGCGCAGCTGCGCGCCGGTCATCGTGACGACGGCCGGGTAGTTGTCGAACGGGCTCATCTCGAAAATGTCGTTGTAGATGAGCTCCCGCGCGGGGAGATCGGTGCGGATGCCGCCGGAGTTGAAGATGGCGATGTCCGCCCCGGTCGCGGCGCGCAAGGCGTCGGTGAGGAGATTGCCCGCCGCCGATTCGCGCAGGTAGTTGCGTTTGACCGGCGAGCCGATCGTGATGTGCAGCGGCTGGTTGCGGATCGAGGCGACCTGCTCGAGATACGGCTTGAACATCGCCGTCATCTGCGCGTCTTCGGCGATCGTCTCGTCGTGGAACACCCGTGGAACGAGCGCGGCATCTTTCGGCGCGTTGCGCGTGTCGCACTGCTCCGTGCCGCTGTAGACCTGCGAGCAGAGCGCGGTGTGCGGCTCCTGGACGAAGCGCACCGTCTTATGTGCGGCGGGATCGATCCAGAGGTCGAGCGTGGAGAACTCCCGGCTGTACGCGAGGGCCTGCATCGCCGGCACGCCGTTGATCACGTGGCGCATCTGCTGGTGCGTGTGGCCGCCAAAGTACGCGTCGATCGTCCCCTTCGGCAACGCGTTGAGGAACCGCATCGCCTCCTGATCGACTTCGCAGCTCGTCGTGACGTTCGGATCGGCGAGGTCGCCGCAACGCCCGCCCATGTGCGCGATCACGATCACCGCATCGGCGCCGCGTTTGCGCAGATCGGCGGCCTCGCGCATCGTCGCCTCGACCGGATCGCCGAATGCGAGCGAGACCACGTTCGCGGCCATCGTCACCTTCGGCGTCTCGGGCGTCGAGAGGCCGATGATGCCGACCTTCGCGTCGCCGGCCGTCACGAGGATCGCGCGTTTGACCCAGGAGGGCGTGGCGCCGGTCGCCTTCTCCGTCAGGTTCGCGGAGAGAAATGCGAACTTCGCGTTCGCGGCGTTTTTCTTCAAAGCTCCGAGGGCGTCGTCGCC
>JAFAVZ010000114.1 GCA_019242175.1 Acidobacteriota bacterium | reverse complement strand
ACCGACACGAACTACCCCACGGCCCAGCCCGGCTCCCTCGGCGGCACGCTGCCGCCGCAGACGATCACCGCGCCGGCCATGGCCAGCAACTACCGCCCGCCCCGTCCGGCCCAGACGCAAACGCTGCCGCCGCCGATGACGAGCGCCACTCCGTCTTCGACGCCAGTCCCGCCGCCCACCGCGACGGTTCCGACGCAAACGACGCAAACCACCACCACGGCCGAGCCGGAACCGGAGCCCGCACCGCAAACAGACACGAGCACGCAGCCGCCGCCGGAGCACGAACAGCAGCAGGATGAACAGGAGGAACCGCCGCCGCCGCAACCTCCGAGCGGCACGCCGGTGATCCTCTGACGAATGTAGGGCCGGCTCTCCAGCCGGCCGCAGTCGAGAACGAGGCGGCGGGCGAGCTCGCCGCGTCCGTATTCATGGGGCCGGCTGGAGAGCCGGCCCTACGTCTCATCGGGATGCGCGGCCGGTATAATGCCGCGCCCATGCCGCGCGTAACGTTTCAATCGATCATTCTCGCCCTTCAGACCTTCTGGGCCGAGCGCGGCTGCATGATCGAGACGCCGATGCCCCTCGAAGTCGGCGCCGGCACCATGCATCCCGCCACCTACCTCCGCGTCCTCGGACCCGAGCCGTGGAAAGTCGGCTACGTCCAGCCCTCCCGCCGCCCGGCGGACGGCCGCTACGGCGACAACCCTTTCCGTCTCGGCAAGCACTACCAGTTTCAGGTGATCCTCAAGCCGTCGCCGCTCGAGGTGCAGGAGCTCTACCTCGACTCCCTGCGCGCGATCGGCCTCGACCTGACCCGCCACGACATCCGTTTCGAGGAAGACAACTGGGAATCTCCCACCCTCGGCGCGTGGGGCGTCGGCTGGCAGATCCTGCTGGACGGGATGGAGATCACCCAATTCACGTACTTCCAGCAGGCCGGCGGCATCGACCTCGCGCCGATCTCGGCCGAGATCACGTACGGCCTCGAGCGCCTCACGATGTTCCTCGCGCGCCAGTCCTCGGTCTACGACATCGAGTGGGCGAACGGCTTCCAGTACGGCGCGGTGCGGAAGCAGGACGAGTACGAATTCTCCAAGTACTACTTCGAGACGGCCAGCATCGATCTGCACTGGAACCTCTTCGCGCAGTACGAGAGCGAGGCGCGCAACTGCCTCGACGCGAAGCTCGTTCTGCCCGCGTACGACTGGACGCTCAAGTGCTCGCACGTATTCAACACGCTCGATGCGCGCGGAGCGATCTCCGTGACGGAGCGCGTCGGCGTGATCAAGCGCGTGCGCGACCTCGCCATCCGTTGCGCGCAGCAATACCTCGAATCCCGCGAAGCCCTCGGCTTCCCGCTCCTGCAGGTGGCCAACCATGGCTGAGTACTTTTTCGAGCTGCTGACGGAAGAGATTCCGGCCTGGATGCACGACGCCGCGGCGGCACAGCTGCACGCGAGCCTGACGAAAGTCGTCGAGTCGCTGGCAGGCGACACGGAGTGCATCACCGTGCACATGACATCGCGGCGCATCGCCCTCCACCTCTCGCGTTTGCCGGAGAAAGAAGCGGATCGCGAGCTGGAAGTGAAAGGTCCCCCGAAGAAGGCTGCCTACGACGCGAACGGCAATCCGACGCCCGCGTTGCACGGCTTCCTGAAGAAGAACAACGCCGCGATTGAAGACGTCGTCGATGCCGGCGACTACATCCAGGTGCGGCGCAAAGTCGCGGGCCGCAGCGCGGAAGACATCCTGCGCGAGCGGATTCCCGAGGCGATCACGTCGATCCGTTGGCCGAAGATGATGCGATGGGGCAAAGGCGAGCATTCGTCGATCCGCCCCGTGCATCGCCTCATCTCCATGCTCGACGGCAACGAACTGCCGATCGAGATCCTCGGCATCCGCTCCGGGAAGACGACCGTCGGCCATCGCACGCTCGCGCCGCAGCCGATCACGGTTGAAACGTGGAGCGACTACGTCGGGAAGCTGGAGATCGCGCACGTGGTCGTCGATCCGGTTCGCCGCCGTCATGCGATGGCCGGGCGTGCGCACGAGCTGGCGACGAAAGTCGGCGGCACGCCGAGCGACGACGCCTCGATCTGGTCGCAGTGGCAGTACCTCACCGAGTTCCCGGGCGTCGTGCGCGCGGAGTTCCGCCCGGAGTACCTCGCGCTGCCCGAGGAAGTGCTCGTGACCGTGATGCGCGTCCATCAGAAGCAGCTGCCGATCCGCGACGCCGCGGGCCGGCTCACCAGCTCGTTCCTCGCCGTGATGGACAACGACGGCGATCCGGACGGCAACGCCGCGTACGGCAACTCGTTCGTCACGAACGCGCGGTTTGCCGACGCGCAGTTTTTCTACGAGACCGATCGCCGCAAGAAGCTCGAAGAGCGTCTCGAACAGCTCGAGCACCTGCAGTTCCAGGAGAAGCTCGGCGACTACCGCAAGAAGACGGAGCGCATCGAGAAGATCGTCGCCGCCCTCGGCGGAGACGCCGACGCGTTGCTCGCCGCGCGGCTCTGCAAGTCGGACCTCGTGACCGAAATGGTGAAGGAGTTCACCGACCTGCAGGGCAAAGTCGGCGGCATCTATGCGCGAGAAGAAGGGCTGCCCGATGGCGTGTGGCAGGCGATCTACGATCACTACCTGCCGCTGAACATCGAAGACCAGTTGCCGCGTACGCGCGGTGGCGCGCTCGTCTCGCTCGCGGACAAGATCGACACGCTCGTCGGCTTCTTCCGCATCGGCGCGAAGCCGACCGGCTCGAAGGATCCGTTCGCGTTGCGCCGCGCCGCGCAAGGCGTCGTGCAGATCCTCCTCAATCGCGACAAGCGCGAGGTGAAGATCGGCATCGAGCACCTCATCGACTTCGCCGCGGACGCGTACGCGATCCAGGACAAGGCGCAATTCGCGCCGACGCGCAGCGAGCTCCTCGCGTTCTTCGCGGAGCGCGTGCGCACGCTGCTCGAAACGTCGGCCTACGGCTTCGCGTACGACGAAGTCGCGGCTGCGATGGAGGCGGGTTGGGCCACGTCGCTCACCGATCTCGTGAATCGCACCGACGCCGTGAAGGCGATGCGCAACGAGCCGAACTTCCTCTCGATCCTCGACTCCGCGAAGCGCATCGCGAACATCACGGCCGGCCACGACGCGACGAACGTCGATCCCTCGAAGCTCGCGGAGCCCGCGGAGAAGCGGCTCGACGAGCTCGCGGACCTCGTCGGACAACAGCTCGATGAGCTGATCGTCGACCGCCAGTACCGCCGCGCGCTCGAATCGTTCGCCGGGATGGCGCCCGAGCTCGAAACGTTCTTCAAGGACGTCATGGTCATGGTCGACGACGAAGGCGTTCGCAAGAACCGCATGTCGCTGCTGCGCAAAGTCGGCAATGCCGCGAGACGCATCGCCGACGTCACGAAGATCGTCG
>JAFAVZ010000035.1 GCA_019242175.1 Acidobacteriota bacterium | reverse complement strand
GCTGTGCAAGCGCCATGGCAGCAATTGCCGCGGTTTCGGCACGCAGGCGGCGCGGACCGAGACGCTCCAGCCAGCAGTTTTGTGCGCGCGCCAGGTCGAGCTCGCCGTCGCTCCAGCCGCCTTCCGGTCCGATGAAGAGCGTCACTTCACCCAATTCGTCCGGCGCGGGCCGCGGAACGCAGTCGGCGTCGAACAGAATCTTCGGATCGTCCCGTTTGATCACGTCCTCGAACTGCGCCGGCTCTTCCAATTGCGGGATCACCGCCCGCCCGCTTTGCTTCACGGCTTCGAACAGGATCTTGTTCCAGCGTTCCGTCTTGCCGCGGTAGCGCTCCGGCCGGAGCTCCACCCTTTCGGTGACCAGCGGGATCAGCGTCCGGACGCCCAGCTCCGTCGCCTTCTGCAACACGAGCTCGAATTTCTCGAGATTGATGATCGCTACCGCGAGCCGGATGGCGCACGGCGATTCGCGCGCTTCGAGAGAGCGTGTCAGCTCGATGCTGATCCGCTCGCGCTCGATCGTCCTTACGACGCCGAGCGCCGAGGAGCCGCGGCCGTCGAAGAGCTCGACCTCTTCGCCATCCCGCAGACGCACGACGCGCGCCGCATGATGCAATTCGTCGCCGGTCAGATCGACCGTCTCACCGATGGCCAGCGGTTGGGGAGTATGGAAGCGATGGTTCATAGCGTCACCGGTGAGCGGGCGTCCCGCCCGCAGCCGTCGGGCGTCTCGCCCGGCGGTCCATGTTGTTGCCGAGTACTCGCCCGGCGGTCCATGCCGTTGCCGAGTGCGTGGCGGCGGCACGAGACGTGCCGCCGCTTGCGGGCGGGACGCCCGCTCACCAATGGTCGTTGCATGCGTCGTCACTCTAGGACACGTCTTCACGGATGCGCGGGAGCAAAAGCAGAGCCGGGATTCCGAGGAACACCGTCAGCCAGAAATACGCGCCGTGTGACGCAGTTCGTCGCCGGTCAGATCGACCGTCTCACCGATGGCCAGCGGTTGGGGAGTATGGAAGCGATGGTTCATTGCGTCACCGGTGAGCGGGCGTCCCGCCCGCAGCCGTCGGGCGTCTCGCCCGGCGGTCCATGTTGTTGCCGAGTGCTCGCCCGGCGGTTCATGCCGTTGCCGATTCGGTGGCGGCGGCACGAGACGTGCCGCCGCTTGCGGGCGAGACGCCCGCTCACCAGAGGTCGTTGCATGCGTCGTCACTCTCTAGGACAAGTCTTCACGGATGCGCGGGAGCAAAAGCAGAGCCGGGATTCCGAGGAACACCGTCAGCCAGAAATACGCGCCGTAGCCCATCGACGTGACGAGATACCCGCTCGCGTTCCCGATCAGCGTGCGCGTCACGCCGTATGCGGCGGTTAAAAGCGCGAACTCGGTCGCCGCATGCTCGCGATCGCAAACGCGCATCAGGAACGCGAGGAACGACGCGGTGCCGAGGCCGTAGCCGAAGTTCTCGACGATCGCGGCGGCCCAGATGCCCCACCGCCCGGCGTCCATCGTCCCCACCAGCGCGTAGCCGAGGTTCGATGCGGTCTGGGCGATGCCGAGCCAGAGCAGCGCGCGCCAAACGCCATACCGCGAGACGACCCAGCCGCCGGCGAAGGCGCCGGCGATGCTCACCAGCACCCCGACGATAGTCGTAATCGTCCCGATCTCCTCGGCCGAATAGCCGCGATCGACCCAATAAGGCTTGATCATCACCGTGACGGCGAATTCGCCCAGGCGATAGAGAAAGACGACGGCGAGGATCACGATCGCATGTGGGCGCGTGAACCAGCGTTTCAGGCCGCCGATCAGATCGTGTTTCACCGTCTGATCCCCTCGGTCGTCGGGCAGCCGCAGCGAGACGAAGAAGATGATGGCCATCAGCACCGCGCCGGCGAGGAACGCGACGCGCCAGCTGTAGCGGCCGGCGAGGATGAGCAATCCGCCGCCGCCGAGGATGAACGCGCTGCGGTAGGCCGTGACCCGGATCGCGTTGATCGTCCCGAGCATCGACTCCGGCGCGATGCGGATCGTGAACGCGTCGACGGCGATGTCCTGCGTGGCCGAGGCGAGGGCGAGCGTTGCGGCGAGGATCCAGAACAACGGGCCGATCGCATCGGGCGAGATCGCGAACGCGGCGGTGCTCGCCGTCAGCCCGACCAACGCGGCCGAGATCCAGATCCGATACGTGCCGAACCGGTCGACGAACGGCGACCAGAGAAACTTCAGCGTCCAGGCGAACGCGATGGAGCTGAGGAAGCCGATCTCCTTCAGCGAAACGCCGTGAAAGCGGAGATAGGCTGGGAAGAGCTCAGTGACGAGTCCGTACGGAAATCCTTCAGAAAAATAGAGGATAGCCGCGACGGCGGGAACGAACCAACGCGCGTTTTTCATCGGCTCCGAGATAGTATCAACCGCCAAGATGCGAACGATCATCAGCGCGACCGGCAGCTACATCCCGCCCGTCATCGTTCCCAACGCGGCTTTCCTCAACCACGACTTCCGCGGTCCGGACGGTGCCGCTCTCAACAAGACGAACGCGGAGATCGTGGCCCAGTTCGAGGCGATCACGTCGATTCAGGAGCGCCGTTACGCGCCGAACGACAAGGTCACGTCGGACATCGCGTATGAGGCGGCGCTCGAGGCATTCACGAGCTCGGGGATCGATCGCGAGTCGCTCGACGCGATCATCTGCGCGCACAACTTCGGCGACGTCCGTGCCGGAACGCGCCAGCCGGACATGGTGCCGGCGCTCGCCGCGCGCGTGAAGGCGAAGCTGCAGATCCGCAATCCGTCGACCGTCGCGTACGACCTCGTCTTTGGTTGCCCCGGCTGGATTCAGGGCGTGATCACCGCCGAGTCGATGATCCGCGCCGGCAACGCGAAGCGCGTGATGATCATCGGTGCGGACACGCTCTCGCGCATCGCCGATCCGCACGACCGCGACAGCATGATCTACGCGGACGGCGCCGCGGCGACGATCGTGGAAGGCGCGGAGACCGAGGGCGGGATTCTCGCGCACGCAGCGCGCTCGGACACGCTCGACCACTCCGGCATGCTCTTCATGGGGCCGTCGTACAACGAGGAGGTCTTCCTCGAGGCGCTGTTCCTGAAGATGGAAGGGCGCAAGCTCTACAAATACGCGCTGCAGACCGTCGCCCTCGCGATGCGCCAATGTCTGGAGACGGCGAAGATTCCGCTCAGCGCCGTGAGCAAGATCCTGCTCCATCAGGCAAACGGGAAGATGGACGAGGCGATCTGCGACGCCCTCTACACGCAGGAGAGCGCGCAGGTGCCGGACGGCGTGATGCCGCTGACCATCTCCTGGCTCGGCAACAGCTCCGTCGCCACCGTCCCCACGCTCTACGACCTCATCGTGAAAGGGCGGCTGCCGGGCCACGAGCTGCGCACGGGCGACATCGTCCTCTTCGCCTCGGTCGGCGCCGGCATGCACATCAACGCGTTCGTCTATCGGATGCCGTGAATCGCGTTGACGACGGAGACCATCGCGCCGTTGCGGCCGAGGAGCTGGTCGGCGAGGTTGACCATGCGCCAGTTCGGGCGCGCGATCGGGCGTTGCTCGACGACGCGCGCCATCGCCTCTTCCTCGCGTCCCGGACCGAGGAGGATCGCGTGGATGATGTACGCGGCGGCGGTGGATCGGCTGACGCCGGCCATGCAGTGGATGAGCACGCGTCCGGAGCCGCGCTCTTTCAACAGATTTGCGGCTTCGATCAGCTGCTCCACGTCTGCCCGCGTGGCGCCCGTTTCGTCGCCGGTGTCGGAGAACGTGAGGCGGATCTTCGCCGGCGCGTTGTCGTAGCCGAGGGGAAGGTCGTCGTGCTCTTCGCCGATCGAGATGAGCAGCGTGACGCTGCAGTCATCAGCGGAGAGGATGTCGCCGGCTTCGTCGCGGCTGCTGACTTCGACTACGAGCTCGCTCATCGAATCGGGTCGTTATTGCCGGTGGAGTATACGGTCACCGGGAACTGCATCCGCCCGATGGGCGTGTCGTAGTAAGCGTTGCCGCGCAGCTCGTAACGGGCGCGGTTGCCCTGGATGACGTCGGCCACTTCCCGCCAGATGTTGCGGATCGTGCCGTAGTCGACGCGGCTGCGCAGCCGGACTTCGCCGAAGCCGCGCGCCGGGATGCTCACGTTCTGCGTCGTCGTGGAATTGAGCAGCGGGTAGCCGTCTGCGAGCAGGTTGAAGTCGACGCCGGAGAGGCGCAGACCGACCGAATTCGGATTCTCGACGCCGAGGGTGAAGTCGAAGTCGATGGAGGAGGCGGAGAGGGGAAGCGCGATGTCGAGCCGCGGCCGCAGGTTGCGGATCGAGTAGTGCGGATTCTCGATGTTCAGCGCGGCGCGGGCCGCCGAACAGCCGGAGAGCGTGAACGTCACTACCGCCAGCGCGAAACAGGCGCCGGTGAGCAGCACCGCGTACTTCAGAGAGCGTTTCATGTCCGCGCCGTTCTGCAAGTCATTTGCCCGAACGCAACGCGATCGGCCCGTGTTCTTCTCAGCATGAGGCTCCTCGGTTGGTCACTCCTCCTGACGCTCGCGGCAACATGCGCGATGGCGCAGGAGTGGTCGGTGGAGGTGGCCGTGCCGCGGCAGCGCATCGTGAAGCGCGACGAGCTCGTGATCCACTGCCGCAACAACCGCGAGATCGCCGGCTGCACGGAGCTCCTCGGCGAAATGCTGCGCTGCGATTGCCGTCGCGCCGGCGAACGCTGGGCGATCACCGCCCGCGCGCAGTTCGTGCCCTACATGTACGTGTTGCGCGCGGACGTCGCCGGCCACGAGCAGCTCCATCTCGACGATCTCCGCGACCAGCTCGCCTCGTATTTTGGCGACCTCACCGCCCGTCGCTACCTAGACGGCGAGAGCTGTCGCAGCGCAGCCGAGTTCGAGATGGCCGTGTTCAGTCTGCGTATGGACCTTTTGCGCAAGCTCTCCAATCTGAGGCTGCATTGATCCTCGCCGCGCTCGCACTCGTCCAGTTTTTCGAACGGGTCGTCCATCAAGAGCAACCATTTGCGGCGGCCACGCGTCTCGCGGAACGCCTCGGCGCGAAAGCGTCGGACGGCGGCGACTGGCGGCGGTTCGAAGGCGAGGACTTCGTGGTGGAGCTCGGCCCCTACTTCGGCCGGACGCCGCAGAAGATCGTGATCGTGAAACGCGCCGCAAACCCGGAGCTGGCCGCAGCGTATGTCCAACAGATCTTTGCCGCTTTACCCGCCGTTCCCGACCCGCGGCCGTCCCTCGAAGTGACGTCCTACCGGGGGACGCTGGTGATCGGGCGGCGGCCGGTCGGGCTGGAGGTGGGGCGGGTGGACGCAACGGTGACCGTGACGCTGGTGGCGGGCGGACCGAGGATCTTGGTGCCGCTTTGACAGCGTGGGGACCGGCTTCAGCCGGTCCCGGATTGGGCTGAAGCCCGCTCCCACGTTACGGATGCGGTCCACTGACCGGCGGTCATCAGAGTTCACCATTCCTTATGCTATGGTTCATCGCTTGCACACATGCCTTTGACGCGACTTAGGAGAACCGATTGGCGACGAGCGCGGTGATCGCTGCCTTGAATGAAGAACGGACGCTCGGTCATGTTTTGAGCGTTTTGACGCGGCACCCGCTCATCGACGAGGTGATCGTCGTCAGCGACGGCTCCACCGACCGCACCGTCGAGATCGCCCGTTCCTACGACGTCAAGGTCATCGCTCTCCGGGAAAATCGCGGCAAAGGCTTCGCGATGCGGGTCGGCGTCGAGAACGCCTCCAACGACGTCCTCTTCTTCGTCGACGGCGACATGATCCTCTCGCCGGACCACGTCACGGCCCTCGTCACGCCCGTCCTGCGCAAGGAATGCGAGATGAACATCGGCGTTCGCCACCGCGGCCCGCTCCTCGACTTCCTCCACCTCAAGATGCAGTTCGGCCCCGTGCTCTCCGGCATCCGGGTGATGACGCGCGACGTGTGGGACGTGGTGCCGCTGCAGTATCAGGAACGCTTCAAGATCGAGGCGGCGCTCAATTGCTTCTGCTCCCGCGCCGGCCTCCGCCAGCTCCACACCGTCATCCACAACCTCGGTCACCTCACGAAGGAGACGAAGCGCGGCGTTGCGCCGGGGCTGAAGGCGCGTTGGGAGATGACGTCCGAGGTCTTCCTGCTGCTGCTCGATCTCTACGTGTTCGAGACCTGGCGCCTCACGCCCCCGCCGACCGAGGTGCCGGTGCCCGAGTACGACTTGTTCGAATAGAAAATACGTCTCTACAAACGTAGGGCCGGCTCTCCAGCCGGCCCAGCATCGATATTGGGCCGGCTGGAGAGCCGGCCCTACGGTTCATTCGTCTTAGTTCCGATTGCCGCCGCCGCCCTGCATCAAATCCCGATTCACCACTTCCGTGAACGCGCCGGCCGGCGTGTTGAAGTAGACGATGCAGCGCACGGTCACCGGCTCCTGCGAGCCGAGCGTGTTGGGTCCGCGTCCGCGGGCGTAGCCGTGACCCCAGAACGTGACCGAATCCGCAGTGCCGGGCGCGATCCGTTTGTCGAGCACGAAGCTCTCCCGGCGCAGCACGTACGCGCCGGAGCTCGACGTGCTGATCTCGACGCGTTGCACGGTGATCGGCTCGCCGGAGCGGTTCCCGACGTGCAGCGCGAACTGGATGTCGATGCGCCCCGAGGGATAGCCGAGCTCGGACGGCCCGACGAGCTGCTCCAGGACGAGCTCGGGGTGGATCAGCGTCGCGTTCTGCTTCGAGGACGAGCAGGAGGCGACGAGCGAGACGGCGGCGAGCGAGACGGCGGCGAGCAGCAGCAGCGCGCGTTTCATGGATCGCATTGTATGGCGCCCTCGTTGCTACGATGGGTGCCGTGCAGACGCCGCAACCGATCGACCGCATCGCTCCGACGCTCCAGCCCGACGCGCACGCGTTGATGCTCCAGAGCTGGCACCATCTCCTCTTCCTCCATTGGGAAGTGCCTGCCGCTGAGCTGCAGGCGCTGTTGCCGCCCGGGCTCGACCTCGACACCTACGAGGGCAAGGCCTACATCGGCTTGATCCCATTCACGATGACCGGCGTACGTCCGGTAGGCGTGCCCGCGGTACCGGGACTGTCGTCGTTCCACGAGATCAACGTCCGGACGTACGTGCATCGCAACGGCAAGGATCCCGGCGTGTGGTTCTTCAGCCTCGATGCGTCGAGTGTGCTCGCCGTCACCGCCGCACGCGCCGCATATCATCTGCCGTACTTCAATGCGTCGATGGAGCTCGAGGCGACGAAGGAGCCGTTGCCGACCGTCGACTTCCGCACGCATCGCGACGACGCGCGCGGCCCGATGCCGGCCAATGCGCACATTCGTTACCGTCCGATCGAAGGCCCTGTGCAGGAGTCGGTGCCCAACACGATCGAGCACTTCCTCATCGAACGCTACATCCTCTATTCGGCGGATGAAGCGAAGGATCTCTATCGCGCGCGCCTCCATCATCAACCGTATCCGGTTCAAAAAGCCGAGGTGTTGGAGTTGGAGGAGACGCTGATCTGGAGCGCCGGCGTGAAGCGTCCGCAACAGCCGACATTGCGCCATTACGCAAAGGGCGTGGATGTACACATCTACGGGCTGGAGAAGGTCTGACGCAGTGTCATCGGAAACCAAACGTAGGGCCGGCTCTCCAGCCGGCCCGATGAAGCATGGTCGCGGCGGGCG
>JAFAVZ010000033.1 GCA_019242175.1 Acidobacteriota bacterium | reverse complement strand
GATGGTCGAGGTGGACGAGACGACGGGGCGCGCGTCGCGGATCGTGCGCATCTCCGAAAAGCTCGATGACTGACCGCCTCGCCGTCGTCACCCTCGGCCACGTCCACACGGAGACGCTCGAGCCGCTGACGCCGCACTTCTCGCACCTCGAACAGCTGGTGCTGGACATCCCGCCGCGCGTCGATCTGAACGATCACCGCGCGGAGCTGAATCGCGCCGTCGATGCCGCGACCGGCGACTGGATCCTCGTGGTGCGCGAACGGGAGACGATCGGCGCCGTGCTGGCGAAGGAGATCGCGGAGGCGATGCGCGCTTCGAAGGCTTGGGGCTTCCGGATCCGAACCTCGGCTTTGTACATGAGCCAGCCGCTGCGGCTCGGCGATCAGGCAGGGGAGGTGCGGCTGTTCCATCGCCGCCATCTGCTGCGCCGGGGCGAAGTCGGCGTGCAGGGGACGGTCATCCGCCTCGGCAACACTTTCGAGGCGGTGACGTTCGAGAGCGCCGAGGCGCATCGCGAGTATCTGGCGACGCATGGCGTGGCGCATTCCGCGGTGCGGCGTGCGCTGCTGTTCGCGCGCTACGTGCTGGAGGCGAAGACGCTGGACCGCGCGACGCTGCGGTACTTGTGGACCGAAGCGGCGTTCGACCACGCTTGAGCGGGCACGGCCCGCTGCGTTTGTCGGCCAAGCCTTCACTGGGCTTGGCGCCTTGTCCAACGTGCTTGTCATCCTGACCCGCGAAGACGGGGAAGGATCTCCTGATGCGAGCGATGGGCATCCAGACGGGGAGATCCTTCGCCCTCTATGGGGCTCAGGACGACAGGGTGACGATCGTTGGAGCGTCACTTACCAAAACATAACGAACGTTTGGTCGAATATCGCAATCGCCTACAAAAGCGAACGCGAAATGCGCCTAATGCGTTCTTATGCGATCGCCGCGGCCAATCGGCGCATCGGCGGACGCAGATTGCCGTTGGCGCGGAACTGGCGCGGAGACATCCCGTAACGCTGGCGGAACTGCTGGCGGAAATAGTTTTCCGAGTCGAAGCCGCAGCGGCGGGCGATCTGGGAGACGCGCAGGTTGCCGGCTTTGAGCAGGCGGGCCGCTTTCTCCAGTCGCTTTTCTTTGAGGAAGTGGCTCAGCAGGCGGCCGGTGACGCGGTGGAACCGTCCCGAGATGTACTGCCGCGTGTAGCCGAGCTCTTTCGTGACCGCTTCGACCGTGACCTCTTCATCGGAACGCAGACGCCGACGCACGGTCTTGATCAAGGAACGAAGTAAGCCGTCCATTTTCCCTCTCCTGTGCCCAATTCCTTTGAAGAGCCCACAGGCCGACACACGCTGTATGTGAAGGACTGCTATTCATCAAGGCTTTAAGGATGTCCACATCATAACGCAAAAATGACGCGGGAGTGGATTGTGGAAGGTGTTATTTCTTGCCTGATTTTTCAAAAGCCGAACTGGCGCAGGTGATGATCGAAATGGCGATAGCACAGCACGCCCCAGGCGCGCTCGCTCAAACGGCCGAATGCAGGATGATCCGGCCACACGCGCTCGCCCCGTCGTTTGGCGAAAACGTCGCAGAGCCGTTGCAACTCGGCTTTGGACTTCGCTGTCGACGAAGCATCGCCGCTCAGCAGCTCCTTCGCCGTCGGCACGCCCTTGGGAAACGGCATCACGTAAACGATCAGTTGCTTGAGCGGAAAGAACCGCATCGGCGCCTTGCGCGGCTTCGGCGCAATCTCCCCGACCGCCATCTTCAGACTCTCTACGAGATGGGCGAGCATTTGGTCGGGTGTCATCTTTCCCCAACGCCCATGCGCAGACGGATCGACGCTCGCGATCCGTTCCAGCATCCGCTTCCGATCCGTGTCACTCAGCAGCGTCTTCATTTCCACCTCGTCGCGTCGCGTTCGTAGAGTTTGCGCAGCAGCCCTTCCCAGCTCTTGTCGAGATCGATCTGCATCGAGTTCGCGAGGCAGAGGAGCACGAACATGACGTCCGCGATCTCGTCGCCGATGTCGCCCATCGCCTCGCCCGGCTTCGGCCGTTTCTCTCCGGTGTGATGGCTCACCGCCCGCGAAAGCTCGCCCAATTCCTCGGCGAGGCGGGCGACCATCATGAGCGGCCCGAAGTAGCCCGGCGTGTGCGTGGAGATCCATTCTTCGACCTGCCGTTGCATCGGCTCGTACGTCATGAAGTGCATTTTGCCGTGTGCTACCATCGCCCGCAATGCGCCGTTTCTCCGCCGTCCTCGCCGCCGCGCTTCTGGCCCTCCCGGCGGCCGCGCAGGTGCACCTCACGATCAAGGCAGACGGCTCGAAAGTCATCTCCAACTTCGGCGCCTCCGGCTCCAGCCGCGGCACTGACTACGGCTGGCTGGCGAAGCAGCACGACCGCCGGTCGCAATGGGACAAAACGATCGAGACGTACGCCGACAAGTACGGCGTCGATCCCGTCCTCGTGAAGGCCGTCATCCAGGTCGAGTCCGACTTCAATCCCGGCTGCGTCTCCAACAAAGGCGCGCGCGGCCTCATGCAGCTCATGCCGGCCACGGCGAAGCAGTACGGCATCCAGAAGGTGCATGACCCGGAGGAGAACATCCGCGCCGGAGTCCAGCACCTCGCCTACATGCTCAACCTTTTCCCCGACCTTCCGCGCGCGCTCGCCGCGTACAACGCCGGCGAAGGCGCCGTCTACAAATACGGCGGCATCCCGCCTTACGAAGAGACCACGACGTACGTGAAGCGCGCGCTCACCGTCTATTACGGGCGCCCGTACGGTGGCGGAACGACCATCGCCGGCCGGCGCGGTGGACCGAAGCTGCGGGGCGGCTTCGGCCGGGACGTCGTCGCGCCTCTCGTCGCCATGCTGCCGGGCATGAAGTACCTCGGCAGCGAGTGAGCGCCCGCAAGAGCGATTACAATCGCCGTCGCATGCCCGAGCGTGACCCCGTCGTCGCACCGCCGTTCGACCAGGGGGTTTTCCTTCTCCACTACAACCGCGGCCGCGAGGCGTTCCAGGAAGGGCGTTACGCGGAAGCGCGCCGCGAGCTCGAGCTGGCCCAACGCTTCCGTCCCGACGACGCAGACGTCCTCAACCTCCTCGGCCTCGTCTACTTCAAGGCGAACGCTTTCCCCGAGGCGGAGGTCATTTACCGGCGGCTGGTGAAGGAGAACGGAAACGTCTTCATCCTCCACTCGAACCTCGGACTGATTCTCTTCAAGCAGGGCAAGCTCGATGAGGCGGAGCATTACCTCCTGCGCGCCGTCGAGCTGCGCCCCAACTACGCGAAATCGCATCTCTACCTCGGGCTGCTCTATCGGCAACGCCGCAAACCGCAGATGGCGCTCGAGCACCTGCGCTTCGCCGGCGCGGACAAGCTGGTGAAGGAAGTCGAGGCGGAAGTGAGGCCGCAACGGCCGGAGCCACTGCCTCCGCCGCCGAAGCCCAAGCCATCCGAGGTTTCGACGCAGAAGATTCGGGCGCTGAATGGGACGGAGATCAAGGAGATCCACCGGACGCAGCCCGGCACGGTGCCGGTTCCGATCCCCGACCTGCCCGATCTGCCGCGGCCGACGGCGACGAACGCGCGCCCCATCACCGAGCCGATTCCCGCGTTCGCGATGGAAGCGCCGGCGGTGACCGCCGCCCGCAAGCTGCAGGATGCCGTCGACGAGACCCAGCACGCCGAGGAGAAGAAGATCGACCTCGGGCGGCGGATCGAAGGGGCTTCGAAGACGTTCGCCCTGCACGAGAACGGCTTCCTGGAGATCAACTTCGGGCGCAGCGTGCACGTGAAGCGCGGCACGGTCTCGAGCTACTCCGGCAATTTGAAATTCATCGCGGAGTCGGGCCTGCTCGGCACGACGGCGCAGACGCTCGTGAAGGCCGTGGGGCAGGGGAAAGTCTTCGTTTACGAGCGGGGGCGCAAGACGTTCCTGCTCGATCTCAACGAGGAGTTCATCTACGTCGAAGGGCGCAACCTGCTCGCGCTGGAAGACACCCTGACGTATCGCGTGGAGCCGATCTACGACATGTCGTATCAACGGAAGATCGACGTCGTGAAGATCTTCGGCAAAGGCTCGCTCGCGATCTCGACGTCGATCGAGCCGCTGACGCTGCGCGTGACGCGCGAGTACCCGCTGTCGATCTCGTCGAACGCGCTCGTGGCCTGGACCGGCAACCTGATCCCCAGCGTGATGGACGACAAGTCGCTGGAGAACGTGATGATCGCCAGCGCCGGCGACGACGGCTTCAAGATCCGCTTCGAGGGCGAAGGCGTCGTGGTCAGCGAGCAGTAAGGGCGGGCACGGCCCGTCACTGATGGGCCACGCGATGTGTCGTCCTGAGGCGGGCAACGCCCGCTACGCTTGTTGGCGATGCCGTCAGGAGGTTTCGCGTCCTCGCCAGGCTCGGCGAAGCGACGACATCTGGGCGATGTGTCATCCTGAGCCGCGCAGACGGCGAAGGAGCTCCTGATCTGAGCGACAAGCGCACGTGCCGGGAGATCCTTCGTCCTCTTCGGGACTCAGGATGACAATGGCGCGTTCGCGGCGAGAGGTGGACCGATCGTTGGGGGACGAAAACGCAGGCCCGGCTCTCCAGCCGGCCCGATGAAACATCGACGCGGCGGCGAGGCCTGCCCCATCACTCTGACTGCGCCGGTTGAGAGCCGGTCTTGCGCAAGAGCAGTGCGCTCTGCGTCAGAATGCCGCGTGATATGCGCTTTTCCTCCGACCTCCTCGCCGCCATCCACAAAGACAAAATCCTCGGCATCCGCGCGGGCGACAACCAGCACAAGATCATCGCCGTGTGGTCGGTAGTGGTGGACAACCGGGTGTTCATCCGTTCGTGGAGCCGGACGCCGAACGGTTGGTTCGACACATTCGTCGCCGAGCCGCACGGCGTGATGGCGATTGGCGGGAGGGAAATGAAAGTGCGCGCCATCCGGACGCGCAGCGAGCGCCTCAAGGCTCTCGTCGATGACGCTTATGCGGCGAAGTATCACACGCCGGCGTCGATGAAATACGTGAAGGATCTGCAGCGGAAGTCCTCGCGCGACGCGACGATCGAGCTCGTGCCGGCGTGAGCCTCAGAGCCCGTCGTATCGCGAATATCCGCGTTCGGCCCAGAAGTCGCGCGGCTCGTCTTTCCGATATTCGATGTGCGTGATCGCCTTGATGTTCTTCAGCCCGAGCTTCATCGGCACCACGAGGCGCAGCGGCGCGCCGTGGGCGAGCGTCAGCGGTGCGCGGTTCTGATGCGTCGCCAGCAGCGTCTGCGGATGCTCGGCCGTCGGCAAATCGATCGACACGTAATAGTCGGTCACCTCGGACGTCATGGCGATCCAGCGCGCGCCGGGCATCGGCGGATAGGCGCGCAACAGATCGGCGAACCGCAGGCCGCTCCACCAGGCGATCGCGCTCCAGCCCTCGACGCAGCACAGGCGCGTCACCTGGTCCAGATGCGGGAACCGCAACAGCTCCTCGATCCGCAGCACCTCGGTGCGTCCGCTGGCGAGGCCTCTCAGCGTCAGCGTCCAGCCGGGGAGATAGCCGGGGCCGGGCGTCGGGTTGTGATAGTTGTTCCTCAGTGCCGTGACGTCCGACGGCCGATAAGTCCGCACCCGGCGATTCGGCGAATAGAGCGCCTCGGCTACATCGTCGTCGAACGTCAGCGTGCGATCGAGAAAGCGGTCGCGGCGTGCGCCGGTGAGCCCGATGCGCGCCTCGAGCGAGTCGAGCCAGTGGAAGCCGGGATGGCGTTGCTTGAAGCCGTCCGGCATCAGCCACCAGAAACCGGCCGCGGTGATCGCCGTGCCGGCGCCGAACAGCAGGAAGTCCCGCCGCGTGTGCTTCTTGATCGGACGGTCAGCCATGCGTGCGCTCCGACCAGCCGGTGACCATCGAACGGAACGTGTCCCAGCCGTCCGCGACCACGAGCACGACGTGGGGCACGACGAAGAAGAGGAAGACCCACATCAGGAAAAAGTGCACGACGCGCGCGCCGTCGTAGCTGAGGAAGAGCCGCTCCAGCCAGCCGAGCTGCACCGGCTTGTGCATCGCCCAGCCGCTCGCGATCGAAGCGAGGCCCGCGAGCGGCATCGAGAGATAGCCGGCCCGCTGCAGGGCGTTGTATTTCGACGTCACCACCGGATGCGGCCAAGGTTTGCGCCGCAGTTTCATCGGAACGAAGCCGGCGTAGAACCGGATCATCGCCCAGGCGTCGCGCAGATCGTGACGCCGCGGCAGCAGGTCCCGCCATCCGCCGCCCGCCACCAGCCCGATTGCGTAAATCAATCCATTGAGCATGAACCAATACGCGAAAAACCAGTGCAGCCGGAGCGCGCGGGCGAGGTCGAACGTGCCGAGGGAGAAGCGTTCGTAGACCCAGGGAGGGAACGGTTTGAACACCGGGGAGGCCCAGTAGACCGAGATTCCGCTGAGCGTGAGGCCGAGGAGGAGCGGGATGTTCAGCCAGTGTGCGAGCCGGACCAGGAGGTGATGCTTGGCGGTCAACGGGACGTCCACGGAAAGAAGTGTAACGTGACATGCAAAGCTCTCGTCACGTCGTTGCCAAAATTGACGCAAATCGTGCTTGCTCCGGAAGGCAGAACCTGCCACCATTTTTCGGTCCAAGGTCCGCGTAATTCGCACATAAAGAAGGAGAAAGCCCTATGCACCGACATCAAACCATCCGGCAGTACGTGCGTTACATCATGACGTTCACCGCCGGACTTTTGATGATCGCGCTCCCGGCCTTGGCACAGATAGACAGCGGCAACGTGGTGGGCAAAGTCATCGACAAGTCGGGCGCCGGGCTTCCGGGCGTCACCGTCACCCTGACCGGCATCGCCGCGCCGCAGACGTTCGTCACCGATGCCGAGGGGAACTACCGCTTCCTGCGCCTGGCGCCGGGGCGGTACAACGTCGCCGCCGAGCTGGAAGGCATGGGCAAAGCCTCCCGCCCGGTCGACGTCAAGCTCGGCAGCAACTCGGAGATCAGTCTCACGCTCAGCCCCACGGTTTCCGAGGTGCTGACGGTGACGGCTTCGACGCCGATCATCGACCGGCGCGACACCAGCACCGGCCAGAACCTCGAGCTCTCGGAGCTGGAGAACGTGCCGACCGCGCGCGACCCGTGGGTCGTCCTGCAGACGGTTCCGGGCGTCCTCGTCGACCGCGTCAACATCGGCGGCAACAAGAGCGGCCAGCAGAGCTACTTCGTCGGCAAGGGCGTGGAGCGCCACCAGACGGCGTGGAACCTCGACGGCGTCAACGTCGCGGACATGATGACGACCGGCAGCTCGGCTTTCTACTACGACTTCGACTCCTTCCAGGAATTCAACGTCGCCACCGGCACGGCCGACCCGAGCGTGCAGACGCCGGGCGTGCAGATCAACATGGTCACGAAGCGCGGCACGAACGAGCTCACCGGCTCCGGCCGCTGGCTGCTCACCGACAAAGGCTTCCAGACCAGCCCGTCGCTGCCGGCCGAGACGAAGCTCTACGATCCGCCTCTCACCGTCGTGAACTCCATCAACCGCATCGATGACGCCGGCCTCGAGCTCGGCGGCCCGCTGATGCGCGACCGGCTGTGGCTGTGGGGCGCGTACTCGCGCAACAGCATCAACACGGTCGTCTCCAACACGAGCGACCAGTACCAGAAGACCGTTCTCGACAACGGCAACCTCAAGTTCAACGCCCAGCTCACGCAGAACAACAGCGGCAGCATTTACTGGATGTACAGCAACAAGATCGCGAAGCACCGCGGCATCGGCGTGAACCGCCCGGTTGAGACGTCGACGAACCAGAACGGCCCGGGCTATGTGATCAAGCTCGAAGACACGCAGCAGATCACGCCCAGCGCCTACCTCACGGGCAAAGTCAGCCACGTGAAGAACGGCTACACGCTGGCGCCGGTCGGCGGCCGTGACACCGAGATGTATTGGGACGTAGACGGCGTGCCGCACGGCTCCTACAAGTTCTTCACCCAGGACGTTCCGCAGGACAACGCGCAGCTCGACGGCTCGAACTTCTTCAAGACGGGCTCGATCGACAATGAGCTGAAGTACGGCTTCGGCTATCGCAATACGCCGGTCGAGTCGCTCACGGCATGGCCGGGCGACGGCGTGTGGGGCGACTTCAGCCTCGACTACGCCGGCATCACCCGCAACGCAGTTCCGACTTACGGCTCGAACTACTACAACGCCTACGTCGGCGACACGCTCCTTCTCGGACCGCTCACCGTCACCGGCGGCCTCCGTTACGACCGCCAGTCGGCGAAGAACAAGCCGAGCTCCGTCGAGGCGAATCCCGCGTTCCCCGAACTGCTGCCGGCCGTCAGCTTCGCCGGCGACTCCCGCGCTCTCGTCTGGAAAGGCGTCTCCCCGCGTCTCGGCGTCACCTGGTCGCCCGGTCAGGACAACAAGACCCTGCTCCGCGCGAGTTACAGCTGCTACATGAACCAGCTCGGCTCGAGCGACGTCGGTGCGAGCAATCCGTTCTATCGGGTGCAGATCCTTTACTACTACTGGGCCGACCTCAATAAAGACAATCGCGTCCAGAGAAACGAGATCGACTTCGACAGCGGCATCGCCGACTGGTCGTCGATCGATCCGAACAACACCGCGTCCGGCTTCTCGACCGGCCGCATCAACTACGACATGAAGCCGCCCAAAACCGACGAGCTCATCCTCGGCGTGCAGCGCGAGCTCATGCCGAGCTTCTCCCTCGCCGCGAACTACACGTACCGCAAGATGACGAACTTCGTGTGGGACGCGTACGAGAAGCATCAGGGCGCGGGCGATTTCTATACGCCTGCCGACTTCGTGCAGGTCACCGGGTCGAACGGCCAGCCGACGCTGCTCAGCGGCACGACCCCAGACGGCAAGCATTACTCGGTCGGCTATTACCGTCTGCGTCCCGGCTCGCCGGCTCCGACCTACACGGTCACGACGAACCGTCCCGACTATTACCAGACCTACAGCGGCATCGATCTCACCGCGACGAAGCGGATGGAAAACCACTGGATGCTCCGCGCGAACCTCACGCTGAGCGACTGGAAGCAGCACGTCGGCGCGAACGGGTATCAGGATCCGACGGTGATGATTCCGTCCGGCTTCGACAGCTGCAACAGCTGCGACGGCTCGGTGGTGGCGTCGAGCGGCGGCGAGGACGGCTACATCAACTCGCGTTGGGCGTTCAGCATGGAGAGCGCCTATGAGCTCCCGCGCGGCTTCACCCTCGGCGCTGCTTTCGTCGGCCGCGAGGGCTACGTGATTCCGTACTACAGCCGCGTGAATGCGCGCGACGGCTTCGGCAACAAGCGCGTGCTCGTGAACGGTTTCGGCCCCGATCGCCTCGACAACCTCTACAACCTCGACCTCCGCGTCGGGAAGCAGTTTGCGCTGACGTCGGGCGTCGGTCTGACGCTCTCCGCGGACCTGTTCAACGTGACGAACGAGAACACAGTGCTGTGGCGCGACAACCGGCTCTATTCGTCGAACGGTACGGACGTGTCGACGGGCACGAACAACATCCTCGAGCAGCAGAGCCCGCGCGTTTGGCGTCTCGGCGCGCGACTCAACTTCTAATCGGATGTAGGGCCGGCTCTCCAGCCGGCCGCAGTCAAACAACGGGGGCCGGCTGGAGAGCCGGCCCTACGTCTTTCCAGTCGGGAAGCAGCTCGCGCTGACGTCGGGCGTCGTCTTTGTCATCCTGAACAGCGAAGACTGTGAAGGATCTCCTGGCACGAGCGCCGATCGCCCGCACCAGGAGATCCTTCGGCGTCTTCGCGCCTCAGGATGACAGTTGCGGATGTCGCGCCGGCTGCTCAGTAAGGATCGGCGCCCAGGACGCCGTCGACCACATCGATCGTGTTGTTCGGCGTCTCGGCGCGCGTTTGCATTTCTGGTCAGATGTAGGGCCGGCTCTCCAGCCGGCCGCAGTCGAACAACGGAGGGCCGGCTGAAGAGCCGGCCCTACAATTTTAGTGGGGAGCAGTTCGCGCTCACGTCGGGCGTCGCTCTTGTCATCCTGAACAGCGAAGACTGTGAAGGATCACCTGGCACGAGCGCTGATCGCCCGCACCGGGAGATCCTTCGGCGTCTTCGCGCCTCAGGATGACAGTTGCGCTCAGTAGGGATCGGCGCTCAGGACGCCGTCAACCACCTCGATCGTCTTGTTCGGCGTCTTGGCGCGCGTTTGCATTTCTAGACAGATGTAGGGCCGGCCCTACGTTTCTAGTCGGGAGCAGTTCGCGCTCACGTCGGGCGTCGCTCTCTTGTCATCCTGAACAGCGAAGACTGTGAAGGATCTCCTGGCACGAGCGCTGATCGCCCGCACCAGGAGATCCTTCGGCGTCTTCGCGCCTCAGGATGACAGCTGCGGATGTCGCGCCGGCTGCTCAGTACGGATCGGCGCTCAGGACGCCGTCGACCACATCGATCGTGTTGTTCGGCGTCTTGGCGCGCGTTTGCATTTCTAGACAGATAAAGGGCCGGCTCTCCAGCCGGCCGCAGTCGAACAACGGGGGCCGGCTGGAGAGCCGGCCCTACGTTTTTAGTCGGGAGCAGTTCGCGTTCACGTCGGGCGTCGCTCTTGTCATCCTGAACAGCGAAGACTGTGAAGGATCTCCGGGCACGAGCGCCGATCGCCCGCACCGGGAGATCCTTCCGGCCAGCACGGCCGGCGGCGTTCGTCGGCCCAAGCATCACAGCGCTTTGCGCCTTCAAGCATCCGCGGCGTTGCTCCCTGAACTGCGTACAATCGCGGTCGCTTGATGCGCCGCCTCTGGATTTTCGGTTTGGTGATTGCACTCGCCGGCTGTCGCGGCGGCGAGCATCGCGCGGCGACGAGTAGCGAACGGCCGCCGGTCATCATCATCTCCATCGACACGCTGCGTTCCGATCACCTGCCGGCGTATGGATACCGCGGCGTGGCGACGCCGGCGCTCGACCGCTTCCGCCGGGACGCCGTGCTGTTCGAGCGCGCGTATTCGCTTTGCCCGCTGACGCTGCCGTCGCACGCGACGCTCTTCACCGGCAAGCTGCCGGCGGATACGGGGCTGCGCGACAACGTCGGCTTCACGTTGAACAAAGACGCACCGACGCTCGCCGAGACGCTGCGGAAGGCGGGCTATCGCACCGGTGCCGCGGTGTCGGCGTTCGTGCTGCGCGGCGCGACCGGCATCGGACGCGGCTTCGAGACTTATGACGATCGCATCGACGCCGGCGGCAGCGAGCAGCCGATGGCGCTCGTGCAACGGAGCGGGGAGGCGAGCGCGCGCGTCGCCCAGGCGTTCGTCGAGGCGCACGCGAACGAGCCATTCTTCGCGTTCCTCCATCTCTACGAGCCGCACGCGCCTTACGATGCGCCGGAGCCGTATCGCAGCCAGGCGAAGCTGCCCTACGACGCGGAGATCGCGCACGCCGACGCGATCGTCGGATCGTTCCTCCAGTTCCTGCGCGATCGCGGGCTCTACGACCGCGCCTTGATCGTCCTTCTCTCCGATCACGGCGAAGGCCTCGGCGACCACGGCGAAGAAGAACATGGCGTGTTTCTCTATCGCGAGGCGATCCAGGTTCCGTTGCTCGTCAAGTTGCCCGGCTCGCGGCTTGCCGGCACTTCGGTCGCGTCACCCGCGCAGTTGACGGATGTCTTCCCGACGGTGCTGCAGCAGGTCGGGCTTCCATCGACGTCGCCGACGCTCGTCGATCTCGCGTCGCATCCGATGACGCGCAACATCTACAGCGAGACGCTCTACCCGCGCTTCCACTTCGGCTGGAGCGAGCTGCATTCGATGACGGACGGCTCGCAGCACGCGATCCGCGCGCCGCAGCCGGAGCTGTACGACCTCACGCGCGATCCGGGCGAGAAGACGAACGTGCTCGACGCTTCGCGCCGCGACTGGACGCGTTTGAACGCGGCGATGGATCCGCTCGTGCGCGCGTCGTCCGCGCCGGCGCCGATCGATCCGGAGGAGGCGGCGAAGCTCGCCGCCCTCGGGTACGTGTCTTCGAGCGCGTCGGTCTCGCCGGGGGAGTCGCTGCCCGATCCGAAGACAAGGATCGCATCGCTGGCGGAGGTCAAACGCGCGACGGCGTTGTATCGGGAGGGGAGATACGAGGACGCGCTCGCGTCGCTGCAACGGATCGCGGCGGAGAACCCGCGGATGGTCGACGTCTGGGAGATGCTCTCCCGCGCGAACGCGCAGCTCGGCCGCGTCGATGCGGCGATCCGCGCGGCGAAGGACGGCTTGCGCGTCGCGCCGGATGCGACGCATCTCGCGATCGACATCGCGAACCTCGAGCTCGACCGCGATCCTGCCGACGCCGCCGCGCACGCGCAGCTGGCGCTGCGCTCCGATCCCTCCCGCGCGCACGACGTGCTCGCCCGCGTGGCGTTGCGCAACGGCGATCTCGACTCTGCCGAACGCGAGGCGCGCGCCGCGTTGTCCGCGAACGGCGAACGCGTGCAGCCGTTGTTGACGCTGGCTCGCATCCAGATCCGCCGCAACGATCCCGCGGCGGCGCTGTCGTCGCTCGACGAAGCCGCCTGCGCCACCGGTGCGACCGTCCCGCCCGCCCTCCCGCTTCTCCGCGGCGACGCCTTCGCCCGCCTCGGCCGCGGCGCCGAAGCGGAGGCGGCTTTCCGCGAGGCGATCCACGTGGCGCCGCACGATCCTGCGGCGTACCAATCGCTGACTGTGTTGCTCGCGAGCGAAGGCCGCTACGACGACGCGACCGCGACGATTCGCGCGCTTGCCGCCGCGGCGCCCACACCCGCCGGCTACGCCGCGATCGTGCAGACCCTCACGACCCTCGGCGACGAAGAGGGCGCGCGGTTCTGGGCGGGGGAAGGACGGCGGCGATTCCGGCGCTGACGCGCAACCTGCGCTGACGCGCAATCGGCGCTGACGCGCAACCTCCACGTTCGCTCCTCGTAGCAACATGCATGGCCCGCCTCGCGTTGCTGCTCCTGTTCTGCTGCCGGCTTCACGCATTGAACATCGTCGTCCTGGGCGATTCCGTCGCGCACGGCGCGGGCGACGAGTCGGGCCTCGGCGGCATCGCCGGGCGACTCGGCGCGATCAATGCGGCGATCAACGGCTCCCGGACTTGGCAGGTCGACGTCGTCATCGCGCGGGCCGCGGTGCGCTCGGCGTTGGAGAAGGCGGATGCGATCGTCGTCTCCATCGGCGGCAACGATCTGTTCGGCGACCGGCGCGCGCAATGGCTGTCGATGCTCGCGCCGCGTTTGCTGATGGACGTGACGCTCGATCGGATGGAGCGCATCGTCGCGCGGCTGCATCGCGTCAACGCGCGGGCGAGAGTCGTGTTGGTCGGTTTGTACAACCCGTACGGGCCGGCGTTCGGCAAGTACGTGGCGCTGTGGGACAGCAAGCTGCTCGCGCGCTTCGCCGACGATCGGCGCGTGACGGTCGTGCGCATCGCCGATCTCTTCACCGATCATCGCGAGCGTATCAGCCCGCTCGACCACTTTCATCCCGCCGCCGAAGGCTACGCGCTCATCGCCCGGCGAATTCAGGAAGGATTGCCCCGCGGCTGAGGCGATCGACGAGACGCAACATCGTGGGAATGCGCGACTCGCCGTGCATCGACTGCACGTGTGCCGCAGCTTCCGCGGCGTCGATGCCTGCCGCGCTCACGTAGAGCGGCGTGCGGCTCTCGCCGCGCAGTACGGAGATTGCGGAGGTGGCGCCGCGAAACGCCGTCTTGGCGATGCCGATCACGGCCGGACCGCGGAGCGCCTCGAAGACGTGGGCGCCGAGGCCTGGGTTTTCTTCGGAGAGCCAGACGTAGCCGTCGATCAGGAGGATCGTCGGCTGCCACGGCACGGACTGCAACAAGGCGAGGATGCAAGGAAGCTCACGCCGATAGAACGAGCCGGGAACATACGGCTCGACGTCGGCGATCGGCAGGGAAGCCGTCGCGCTGGGAACGTGCGACGAGAACGAGTCGAAGAGCACGCCCGCGGCGAGCGCGGACGCGGAGTAGCCGACGTCCACCGCCGCGATCACTTCAGGAGCGCCTGGAACGCGGGATCATCGCGCAACGCGTCGAGATCCTTGTCGCCCCACGCCTGCTTCTTCAGCTTCGTATTCAGGCGCAGCGCCTTCGTCAGCGCCTCGAGCGCCTCAGGCCGTTTGCCGGCGGCGAGGCGGATCACGGCGAGGTCGTACAGCAGCTCCGGATTCTCCGGCGCCAGCTTCGCCGCGCGTTCCTGCGCCTCGACCGCGGCGGGGAAACGCTTCTGGCGAAACGCTGTCCAGCCCTCGTTCCACGCGTAGTTCATCTCGGCGTAATCGAGGAGGCGTCCGAGCTCTTTGAATGGCTCGGGATGATCGTCCACGCGGAGGTCGATGGCGCGATCGCTGAAGCCGTTGAAGCCGGCCTTCTCCTTCACGACGACCAACGCCGCCGATTGCCGCCCGCGCGAGTCGCCGCCTGCCGCGTCCCCCGCGACGAGCGCCGCGTACATGCGCCGCGCGAGCGAGCCTTTCGTCTCCAGGAACGTTTTCTCCAATGCGATCACCACCGCTTCGCCGGCGAGGATGTTGCCCTGCACCGCGTAGTTCGGGCCGTTGCGGCCGCCGGCCCACGCGTTCGCCGCCGGGCCGGTGTACGTCGCGGACGAACCGTCGGCGGCGACGATGCCGACCTGGCGTCCGGACGGATCGGGATCGGTGCGCAGAAGAACGGCCAGCGTCTCCTGCGCCGTCGCGCCGCGCGCGAGCAGCTCCAGGCCGCGCGGGCCGTACGTCACGTTCGCATTCGCCTGCGTCGCGACCGCGCCCGCATTCGCCTGCGCGAACGGCACGACGCTCCCGACGCTGAAGAAACGCGACGCCACCGCGACGCCCATCTCACCCGTCTGCGGATCGCGGGCGACGATCGAGAACGTGGCGACTTCGCGCGCGTGAGCCGCGGCGGCCGCGAGCAGCGTGAGCAACAGAGCGAGACGGATGCGCATCGCCCGATTCTACAATCGCGCCTTGCATTCGCTGGCTCTGCTCCTGATCCTCGCCTCGGCGTTCGTGCACGTGATTCCGCACGCCGCGATCAAAGGTACCGCCGACCGCACGGCGTTCGTCTGGTGGATGCTCGCTGGCACGGCGGTGCTCTACGCGCCGAGCGTTTTCTTCGATGGGATGCCGTCGCCGCGCGCGTGGCTGTTCATCGTCGCCAGCGCGATCCTCGAAGTGCTCTATCTCCTGGCCATCAGCCGCGCGTATGCGACGGGCGATCTCTCCGTCGCGTATCCGCTCGCGCGCGGCTCCGCTCCGCTTTTCCTGATCCTCTTCTCGATCTTCGTCCTGCGCGAGCCGATCACGTTCGGAGGCATCTCCGGCATCGTGCTCATTGCGGCGGGCGTGTTTCTCGTCGGCGGCGGACATCGCGTGAAGGTGCAGCACGTCCTCTGGCCGATAGTTGCCGGCATGATGACCGCGACGTACACGAGCGTCGACAAGCTCGGCGTGCGGCTCGTCCATCCCTTCCTCTACATCTATCTCGTCCTCATCCTCGGCTGGATCGGCTACACGCCGCTGATCCTGATGCGCAACGGCCTCGCCGGCCTGCGCCGCACGTTCGACGCGAAGCGCGTCTTTCTCGGCGCGCTCGCGATGCCGCTCGCGTACGGGCTCGTCCTCGTCGCGATGCGCATGGGATTGCTCGCGAGCTACGCCGGCTCCGTGCGCGAGGTGAGCGTGATCGTGGCGGCGGGCGTCGGCGCGGCGGCGTTCGGCGAGAAGGTGACGCCGACGCGGGTGGGTGGGGCGGCGGCGATCCTTGCCGGCGTCGGCATCATCGCCCTGAGCGGGTAGCCTCGAGCTTGCGCAGCAGGAAGCGCTTCTCCGGCATCGTGCACGGCAGCTCGAGCGCGCGTGTGAAGTGCTTCGCAGCGTTGATGAAATCTCCGCGCCGCCGATGCAGTTCGCCGAGCGTCGTCTCCAACGGCAGATACGAGCCGAGCGCCGGCACGAGCGGCGCGATCGCTTCGATGCCGGCGTCTTCGCCGTAAGCCATCGCAACCGCGACGGCGCGATTCAACGCGACGACCGGCGACGGCTCGATGTGCAGCAAGTCGTCGTACAGCGAGACGATCTGGCGCCAGTTCGTCGCCTCGAACGTAGGCGCGATGCAGTGCTCGGCCGCGATCGCCGCTTCCACGTGATAGCGCGTCAGCTTCGTTCCTGATGCAGACGCGTCGAGCTGGCGCATGCCTTCGAGGATTTGCTGCTGATCCCAGAGCGAACGGTCCTGCTCCATCAACGTCGTCAGCTCGCCGCTCGCGTTGATGCGCGCCGGCAACCGCGCCGACTGGAGCAGCATCAAGGCCAGTAACGCGTGCGCGGATGGCGAGCCGGCGACGGGATGCATCGCCACCTCCGTCGCCAACCGCACCGCCTCGGCGCAAAGGTCGGTGCGCACCAGCGCCTCGCCTTCATGCGCGTTGTAGCCCTCGTTGAAGATGAGATAGAGCACCTTGAATAGCGACTCGAGCCGCGGCGGCAACGCGTCCCGCGCCGGCAGTTCCAGCGCGATCGCGCGTTCGCGAATCAGCCGCTTCGCGCGCACGAGGCGTTGGGCGATCGTCGGCGTGTGCGAGAGAAACGCGCGCGCGATCTCGTCGACGCTGAAGCCGCCGACGGTCTTCAGCGTCAGCGCGATGCGACTTTCTTCCGGCAGCGCCGGGTGGCAGCACATCAACATCATCCGCAACGCGTCGTCGCGCAGCTCGTGCGCGAACGAGGGATCGTCGGGATCGGGCGCCGCGACCTCCTGCTCGCCGGCGACGAAGCGTTTCTGGCGGCGGAGATGATCGAGCGCGCGATTGCGCGCGACGCGGAACAACCACGCGGCGGGATCGTCCGGAACGCCGTAGCGCCATTGCTGCAGCGCCGTCACGAGCGCCTCCTGCACGACCTCCTCGGCCAGCGAGAGATACTCCGGCCCGAACACGCGCGCCAGCGTGGCGACCATCTGCCCCGCGCTGCGGCGGAACAGATGGTCGACCAGGCCGTCCAGCTCGTCGGTCATCCCTTGCGCGGAACCGGTTCGATCTGGCGCACTTCGATCGAGCCGAAGTCGATGTGCGGGCAGGTCTGGGCGATGCGCACCGCATCGTCGTAGTCCTGGGCCTCGATGGTGAAGAAGCCGGCCATCACTTCTTTGCTCTCCGCGTACGGGCCGTCGGTGACGCCCGCCTTCGTGAGCACGCGGCCCTCGCCGTCGACGAGTTTCTGGCCGGTGACGCCGAGGCCTTCGCGCCAGTCGCGGTAACGGCGGATGATCGCCTGCATCTCTTCGGGGGAGAGGTTGTCGGGGAAGCCGGAGTCGCGGAGCAACAGGATGAATGCAGCCATGGGGTTCATCTCCTTTCGCAGGATAGACGAACGGCCGGCCACGGAATCGACACGACTTTTCAGCAGCGCGTAAAATGCGAAACCCGCCGACCCCTTTGGGATTATCGGCGGGCTTCCGGTTACGCCAGCGATTGCCGGCTCAGCGCAGTGCTACACGCGTGCCATCACGTCCAGGCGTCTCCCAGCTGGAGAATCTGATCGATCGAGAGCAGACGCTCTTCGCCGTTCGGCGCGCGGAGGACGGCGTGGTACCAGCCGCGGACGGCGACCGGCGTGAAGACGTCTTCGCCGATGCGCAGATTCCGCCGGCTGCCGAGGTTGAGGAAGACCTGCTCGTAGTCGGAACGGGTGAGCGGCGCCGGCGATCCGGCCGCTCCTTGCGAACGGCGGTCGGCGTAACGGCGCGGGCGTTTGCGGCGCTCCGTCCGTTCGCCCGACCAGGGCGGCGCGAGCTGCTCTTCGAGGTCGCGGCGGCGACGCATCTTCGGCGGCTCGGCCTCGTGCTCGACGCGGCGCGCATCGCGAGCCTCGATGTGCTCGCGCAACTCGTCGGGGCCTTGCATCAATCCGGCGAAGTTCTCGAGGTCCGGCAAGACCGAGCCCCAACGCGTTGCGCGTCCGACGTCGTCGTAAGCGGCGGGACGATCGGCGAGATCGAGCAACGACGGCGTGTCGCCTTCGAGCACGGAGAAGAGGAGGCGTTCGGAAAATGGATCGGCCAGCGCGTGGATCGACGACCGGAACACGTTCGCGATGGCGAGGCCGATCTCGCGCAACGAGGCGGTGCCGCCGCCGCGCAGCTTCCAGTCCGGCGCGTCGATGTCGCTCGTGAACGGGCTGCGCGGGAAGTGATAGTCCTTCGCCACCCAACCCTTGCGCGTCGCGTGTTTGCCCGGCTGCAGCTCGGCGAGTTGCGGGATCTGCCTCGTGTCGAGCTCTTCCAGCCGATACGACGGCCATTGGATGACGTCGCGCGCGATACCGACGATCAGAGCGGTCGTCGCCGCCATCAAACCCGGATCGGGCGTGAAGTCGAGCGTGATCTCGATGCGGTCGCGCCGGGGACGGACTCCGATGCCGGTCGAGCGCCGGTTCGCGCCGGCGACGATCACCGGAGCGGGGAGCAGATGCGCGAGCAGCACGGCCAGCTTCTGGATCGTGCGATCGCTGCTGCGCTCGTCACGCCCCAGCTCGAAGCTGATGTTCGTGTGGCAGCTGAACGCGCGCAACGTCACCCGTTTGCCGGTGCGTTTTTCCCAGCGATCGAGCTGATCGCGCACGAAGCCGATCTGCTCCCACAAGCTGCGCACGACGCGCGCGGTCGAGTGCGGGGCGAGCTCGATCACCGGCGTCACGACTTCGATCACGCCGCCATCGAAATAGACGGCGCCGCCGGTCGGCAACTGCGAGGACTTCTGCGTTCGCCGCAGCAGCGTCTGGTCGATGAACGCTGCGGGCGTCTTCCAGAGCTCTTCGGGCACGACTTCCCGGCCGTCCACGAACGGCTGGAACTCCGCCTCCAGGCCGATCACCGGCCGTGCGAGCTCATTGCGGTAAGGGAATCTTGGATCGTATCCGAGGGTCACTCGTGGCATTGCGTGAGCAAGGATCGGGCCGTAGAAAATGAACACGCGCAACATCCCCAAAACCGGCGAAGCCATCCCCGTCATCGGCCTCGGCACCTGGCAGACGTTCGACGTCTCGGCGTCGGCGACGAAGCCACTCGGCGAGGTGCTCGATGCGTTCACGGCCGCGGGTGGCAAGGTCATCGATTCATCGCCGATGTACGGCAGGGCCGAGGAACGCGTCGGCGATTTGCGCGGGCATGCGCCCGGTGCATTCCTGGCGACGAAGGTGTGGACGAGCGGCAAGCAGAACGGCATCGACCAGATGACGCGGTCGATGAAGCTGCTGCGCACCGACGTCATCGATCTGATGCAGATCCATAATCTCGTCGACTGGCGGACGCATCTGAAGACGCTGCGGGAGTGGAAGGACGCCGGCCGCCTCCGCTACATCGGGATCACGCACTATCAGGCGGGCGCTTTCCCGCAGCTCGAGGCGATCCTGCGCGAGGAAGAGATCGACTTCGTGCAGTTGCCGCTGTCCGTCGAATTGCCGGACGCCGAGACGTCGCTCCTGCCGCTCTGCCAGTCGCGCGGCGTCGGCGTGCTCGTCAACCGTCCGTTCGAGGGCGGGACGTTGTTCCGCCACGTGCGCAACAAGCCGCTGCCGTCGTGGGCCGAGGAGTTTGCGTCGGAGAGCTGGGCGGAGTTGTTCCTGCGCTACGTGGTGTCGCATCCCGCCGTGACGTGCGCCATCCCGGCGACGTCGAGCGTGCGCCACCTCGCGGAGAATCTGCGGGCAGGAGAGGGGCGGATGTTGACGATGGAGGAGCGGGCGAAGCTGCGGCGGTTGACCTTGTCATCCTGAGCGGGCCCGGCCCGCAGCGTTTGTTGGCCTAGCCTTCACGAGGGCCCGGCGTACTGCCGACCTTTGCCGGGATGACGTCGATGCCAGTAGAAGTGGCACGCGCCCTATGCTCGGACTCAGCTGAGCTTGAAGTAGATCGTCAGCTCGTGCACGACTTCCTTCCGCTCGCCGTCTTTCATGTACGGCTTGAAGCGCCAGTTCTTGATGGCGCGCACGGCGACGTCGGCGAAGAGCTTGCGCTCCGGCTGGCTGATGACCGTCACTTCTTTCACCCGGCCATCGGTCCCGATCACGTAGCGGACGATGAGCGAGTCTTCCCAATTGCGGAGACGAGCGTCTTCCGGATACTGGGGGTAAACCTGGGAGACGGGGAAGAGCGGGAGTGGCTTGTCGCGCTCGATGTGGATGCGGTTGTCGGTGATGATGCCGCCGATGGTGCCGCCTTCGACGCCGCCGACTTCACCGCCCTTGATGCCCTCCAGCGTGCCGCCGACGACACCCCCTTCGATGCCGCCCTCGGCGCCGCCGGTCACGGCGCCCGCAATCTGCTGGGTCACGACCGGCAGGTTGGTGACGACGGGGATTTGATCCGGAATCATGGTCGGCGCCACTTCCTGCGTCACCGGCAGGACCTGCGTCATACGCGGAGCCTGCTGCTGCGGGATCAGTTTGGGCGGAGCGGGAGGAGGGGGCGGCGGAGGAGGCGGTGGAAGCTCGGCGATCTGGTAGGAGCGCACGAGGCGCGGCGATTCTTTGGGGAAGGTGACGTTCCAGAGCGCGGCGACGATCAGGCCGGCGATGACCGCGCCGTGCAGCGCGATCGAGACGGGGAGCGTCTCGTAGAAGACCTTCCTGCTCTTCTTGACGAATGTCTCGGGAACGACGGTTTCGAACATTGCCGGCCTTCTCTCCAAAGCCTACGCACAGCGGGTAGAGGCGCTGACCTCGATCTCTCTCGAAAGCGTTGGGGCATCCTAACATCGGTTCCGCAATCGATGTGTAACAAATACGTGCGCCGATGTTTGGACGTTAGAGAGGAAAAGAAAAGGAGCTGACCGGCCGTGCCGCTTGCGACCGAGACGGGGACGCAGGAAGCGACGTTTGGAGCGCGATCAGCTCTACTAGTTAGGGAAACTCCAAGAGACAAATCCTGTTACGAAACGGTAAACGTCATCTCCGGTTCGACTATGATGCGCGTCCTTCATGGCTCGCTACATTCAGCGCATCGCGCTCGTCGGCAAAGAGCGGTGGATCGGCTGGGAGATCGACGGCGTCGGCACCGAGATCCCGGGCCTGACGCTGGCCGACGACATTCCCGACGAGGAGCTCCGCGCCCGCGGCGTGAAAGAGTTCCGCCCCATGTCCTTCGAAAGCTTTCTCGGCCTCGGCGCCATCGTGGCGACCGACCCCCCCACCGACCGCCTCCTCGATGAAGACGTGGAGTTCCGCCTCGACGCGCTCCAGGTCGGCCTCGAACGCATCCGCTCCCGCGGCCAGACCGACGTCCCCCGCGCCGTGCTCGCCAACGTGTTCGGCGCCGACGCGCACGTGGAGCACCCCCGCGTCCAGGCCCGCCTCCGCGACTGGGCACAAGTGGGAGCGGTGGAGGTGGTGGGCGGGGAGGATTGCTATCTGAGGATCAAGGGAAGGTTGGCGTAGGAGGGCCCAGGCTCTCGCGAACGCTTCGCTGAGGGCCTTGCGGGTTGCGGAGCTTCGCGCGGATTACCGCCCGCCCGTCCAGGGCGGCGTGTTCGGAAGCAATCGTGCCCGCGCGAACATGCGTCCGCCGCTACGCGAGCCGACGACTGCAGCCCCTCACAAAGACGTGGCCAGCGTCGCGAGCTCCTCGGCGATCTGGGATGCCGACGCGGCGGGCGCCGTCGCGCTGTCGAAGCGCACGAGCACCGGATCGAAGATTCCGCGTTGGAACAGCGTCGTGCGGAACGCGATGAAGCGGCGGCGCAGGTCGGGCGAAATCGTTCCGGCGCCGAACTCGGACGCCAATGCGGCGGCGGTTTCTCTCAGGTCCATCATTTCCTCTCGAGGCCGAGCTTCTCCGGCTCGATCCTCATGAATGTCGCGACGTCGTAAGGCGCCAGCTGCTCCGCGCTCCAACCTTCGACATTGATGTAGCCGAGGTCGGAGAGGTCGTCGTCGACGCCGACGATATCGTAGCCGACCCACATCGCGAATCCGCGCTCCTCGGATGGACCGAGGGAGTGGCCGATGCGCGAGAATCTACGAAGATAACGAGCCATGCCGGAGCTGATCATCTTCGTCGGACTGCAAGGGTCAGGCAAGACCACCTACTATCGGGAGCACTTCGCGGCAACGCATCTGCATGTGAGCAAAGACCTCATGCCGAACGTGCGCGACCGCGACGCGCGCCAGCGGCAGATGATCGTGCAGGCTTTGACGGAGGGAAGATCGGTGGCAGTGGACAACACGAATCCGACGCCGGAAACACGCGCGCCTCTCATCCACCTCGGCCATCAACTCGGCGCGAAGGTCATCGCGATCTGGATGGAGACGCCGGTGAAGATGGCGCTCGCGCGCAACGCGGCGCGGGAAGGAAAGGCGCTCGTGCCGAAGCCGGCGATCTTCGCGACGCTGAAGAGACTGAAGCCGCCGACGGCGGAAGAAGGATTCGACGAAGTGCGGGTGGTGACGGCGTAATGGCTCGCAATCCCGAACAACTGCTGCGCCGCGTTTTTCCGCCGATGCTGGCCACGCTGACGGACGGCGTGCCGGAAGGGAAGAGCTGGCGTTACGAACTGAAATACGACGGCTTCCGGGCGATCGCCGGGCTCCTGAACGGCGCGCTCACGCTGTGGAGCCGCAACGAGCTCGATCTCGCGCCGCGTTTTCCCTCGATTGCGAAAGCGTTGGCGAAGATCAAAGGCGAGATGGTGCTCGACGGCGAGATCGTCGCGCTCGACGAGCATGGCATCCCGCGCTTCCAATTGCTGCAGGGCGGCGCGCATCGGGAGAAGA
>JAFAVZ010000636.1 GCA_019242175.1 Acidobacteriota bacterium | reverse complement strand
ACCGGACGCGGACGCGGGGCGCCCGGCGTGATTGGACGCGGACGCGGACGTTCCGGCGTGGACGAATGCGGATGCGAATGCGCAGCCTGCGGCGCGCGCGGCGGTTCGATGGCCGGCGCTTGCGGCGGCACTTCGACTTCCGTCGCGCGCGCTTCGCGCATCTCGCGTTCGCGCTCTTCGGCTTCGGCAGCTTCGGCGGCGGCGCGGAGTGCTTCGGCAGCGCGAATCGCCTCCATGCGCTGCTCTTCGATGCGCGCGGCCTCGGCGGCAGCGGCTTCGCGAGCGATGCGCTCTTCTTCGGCGGCCTTCGCGGCAGCCGCGGCGACCGCAGCCTGCTCCTCGGCCGCAGCCTGGACGTCCGCCGCTTTGCGGCGGCGACGAACCGGTTCTCCCGTCGCGGGGGGCGGCTCAGGAACGGGCTCGGGTACGGCGACGGCGGCCGTCGTGCGACGACGACGCGCGGTCGGCGCGGGCGCTGAGGCCTTTTGCGCGCGATCGCGCTTTTCGCGTTCCCAGCGCGCGCGAATGCGAGCGACTTGGTCGTCGGTGAGCATACTCATGTGGCTACGAACGGGAATGTCCATCGTGCGCAGAAGGCCTTGCACCTCCTCCGCCGACACACCGAATTCGTTGGCCAACTCACTGACTGAAAGCTTGCTCAAACATCCTCCGCGGGGCCGATCCCGGCCGACTCAACAATCTGACGTACGCCGGCAGCGAGCTGCCGGTCGACGATGCCGACCACAGTTGTCTGTTCACGTCCGACGGCGTTTCCAAGTTCAACGGCCGACGGAACTTCAATAAACCTAACGCGACGAGCATTGAGCAGCGGCGCGATCTTCTCGACGCTGTTCTCGGAGGCGTCGCTCGCAACGATGGCGAATTGCACCTTGTTGCTACGTGCCGCCTCACGAACCTGCTTGACTCCTACGATCACGCCCCGGCTCCGCACTCCGAGTCCGAGCAATCGCATGACTTTCTCACGCTGTACCGTATTCACGCACCCACCACTTGATCTGAGCATCCGCGGCGTCGGCTCGCGCCGTTGCCGGGCACTTCCAAAGTACACTTAGGCGGCCGGCTCCTCGCCGTCGCCCGCGTCGTCCGTCGTGAGCTCGTCGATGAGCGCCATGATGCGGTCGGCTTCTTCCGGCGCGATCCCGGGCAGCTTGAGGAAATCCTCGCGCTCGAGATCGATGATGTCGTTCAGCGTGCGATATCCCGCGTCCTCGAGCACGGCGACGGTGGCCGGCGGCATGCCGGTGATCGCCGAGAGACGAACGTCGGTCTCCTCACCCTCCTCGGGGAGCGGGGCGAAGATCTGCCCTTCGCCGCCGCCCTTCTCCATCCACTCGCGGCTCGAGTACAGATCGATCTTCCAGCCGGTGAGCTCGGACGCCAGGCGCACGTTCTGGCCGTTGCGGCCGATCGCGAGCGACAGCTGGTCCTCGTCGACGACGGCCTGAATCGTCTTGGTGGCCGGATCGCTGAACACGCGCGCGACCTTCGCGGGCGCCAGCGCCAGTTTGGCGAAGCGCTCGGGATCGGGCGACCACGGCACGATGTCGATGCGCTCGCCGTTCAACTCGTTGACGACGGCCTGCACGCGCGAGCCCTTGAGGCCGACGCACGCGCCCACGGGATCGATCGAGTCGTCACGGGAGAACACGGCGATCTTCGTCCGGCTGCCCACTTCGCGTGCCGCGGCGCGGATCTCCACGATGTTCTGCTGAATCTCGGGGACTTCGAGCTTGAACAGCGCCTTCACGAAGAGCGGGTCGCCACGGCTCAGAATGAGGCGCGGACCCTTCGGGGTCTCCTCGACGCGCTTGAGGACGGCGCGGATCGGCTCCCCCTGATGATAGTGCTCGCGATGATTCTGCTCGCGATACGGAATGATGGCTTCCGCTTCACGAAACTTGTTCAGCATGACGACGAGCTTTCCGCGCTCGATCTGTTGAACTTCGCCGGAGAGCAGGTCGCCGACGCGGGTCGCGAACTCGTCGCGGATGCGGGTGCGTTCGCCTTCGCGCACACGCTGGATGATGCGCTGCTTGGCCGCCTGGACGGCGGCGCGGCCGAAGACCATGAAGTCGATTGGCTCTTCCATGACGTCGCCGGGCTCGAAGCTCTCGTCGAACGCCTTGGCGTCGTCGACGGAGATCTGGTTGCTCGGGTCTTCCACGGCGGCGACGACGGTCTTGAGGAGGACGATCTTGATGTCGCCCTTGCCGTCATCGATGTCGACTTCGGCCTGCACGTTCGGACCGTATTTCTTGGCGAGGGCGGCGAGAA
>JAFAVZ010000313.1 GCA_019242175.1 Acidobacteriota bacterium | reverse complement strand
GGTCTCCGCCAATCCGATTCCGACGCTCTCGACGTGGGCCCTGCTCGCACTCGCGATCACTCTCTCCGCCGTCGCCCTGCGCACGCGCGCCTAAACCTTCACTCGTTCCCCAGGACCCCGGAAAATGTTCTTTCGATCCATGAGGCAGTTCGTCGTCTCCGCCATCGCCGCCGTGAGTTTGTTGGTCGCCTCCGCGGCGATGGCGCAAGACGTCGTGACCGTCGGCACCGTGAACGCGACCGGATCGACGGTGGACGTGCCGGTCTCCATCCGCGACGCATCGGGCACGCCGTTGGGCATGGATCAGACGCCGCCGGCGCGCATCCAGGCCTTCAGCATCCACGTCAACTATTCACCGGCCGACGCCGTCTCGTCTGTCACGTTCTCCCGCGCCGGCATCACCGCCAACCTCTCCCCGACCTTCGAGACGAAGCCGGCCAGCCTCGGCTCGACCTCGCTGCTGGTGAGCTTCCAGCAGTCCTCCAATCCCATCCCGTTCTCGCTCAACGCCGGCGCGCCGGGCAACCTCGTCGCGCATCTCGTCTTCCACCTCTCCGCATCTGCCACTCCGGGCACGGACATCACGCTGTCGCTCGACGGCGCGACGACGCAGCTCACGGATGAAGGCGGCAGCGCCGCAACGAAAGAGACGAACGGAAACGGCCGCCTCGCACTCGTCGGCGGCGCCATCCACATCCCCGTGCCGACGCTCTCGCTGACTCCGGCGAATCAGTCGATCGGTACCGCGGGCAGCGGCTCGCTCTCGGTGCGGACGAGCAGTAACCTGGTCAACGACACCACCGTCGCGCTGACGTCGTCCAATCCCGCCGTGGCAACGGTTCCGGCTGCCGCGGTGATCGCCGCCGGCACGCAGTCGATCACGGTGACCGTCTCCCCGCGCTCCGTCGGCACGACCACCATCACCGCGACGCTACCCGCATCCGCCGGCGGCGCCACGGCAACGGCGATCGTCACGGTGACGCAGTCGACCATCCCCTGCACCACGCCGGCCGCGCCGCTCGTCGACGCGCCCTCCTCCGCGCTCGTCGGCGCCGCGTACACGGTCTCCTGGACCGCCGTGAACGCCGCGACGGAGTACACGATCGAGGAGGCGACGGACGAGGCGTTCGCCACCGCCACCTCCCGCACCACGACCGCGACCAGCGCGACGTACACGCACGACGTCGCGGACGCTCGCTACTACTACCGCGTTCGAGCGCGCAATCGCGCCGGCGCCTGCGACGTGTTGTCGGCGGCATCGACGTCCATCTCCGTCGCCATCACCGCGCTGCCGCCGCCCGCACGGCGCGCGCTCGTCGTCGTCGGCTCCACCCCGGGCAGCTTCGGCTCGTACTTCAAGACGTCCCTGCAGCTCTTCAACCCGAAGACGGTGACCGTCTCGGGTAAGCTCGTCTTCCATACCCAGGCCGTCTCCGGCACGGCCACCGATCCGTCGATGCCGTACAGCATCGCTCCGGGGAAGACGATCGCATTCGCCGATCTCCTCCCCGCCATGAACATCGCCACGGGGCTGGGCAGCGTCGATCTCGTGGCCGACACCGACTCGCCGTTTCCGGTCGCGCTCGCGCGCGTCTTCAACGACGCCGGCGCCGCCGGCACCACCGGCCTGACGCTCGAAGCGCTCGAGCCCGAAGACGCGCTGCTGCCGGGCGACACCGCGGCGGTGCTCGTGCCCGCGGACGTGACCCGCTTCCGCCTGAACATCGGCGTGCGCACGCTCGAGCGCGGCGCCGCCTTCACCGTCACGGTCCGCGACCGCGACGGCGCGGTGGTCAGGACGGTCGCGAAGACGCTCCCCGCCACGTACTTCCGGCAGGTCGGCTCCGCGGAGCTCCTCGACGGCCTCGCCCTGACCGGCGGCGAATCGCTCACCATCGCAGTGACCGACGGAGCGGTGTTCGTCTACGGCGCGACGACGGACAACATCACGAACGATCCCAGCGTGCAGCTCGCGCGGCGCATCGAGTAGTGGTGACGGGCGATCGACCAAAAAAAAGCGATCCGGCGGCGCGAAGCCTGCCGGATCGCGGATCGTCGATCGTTGCTTCTTAGAACTTCAGCGCAGCCAGGCGCTGCAGCTCGAGGTCGACGACGCTCTTCGGCAGCGGCGCGTAGCCGAGCTCCGGAGCGAACTTCTGACCTTCGGTGAGGCCCCAGCGGATGAAGTCCGCCAGGATCTTCGCGCGCTGCTTGTCGCGCGGCGAGTCCTGCACGAGGAGCCAGGTGAACGAGGTGATCGGGTACACGCCTTTGCCCGGCGCGTTGGTGATCGAGACGCGGAAGTCCTT
>JAFAVZ010000311.1 GCA_019242175.1 Acidobacteriota bacterium | reverse complement strand
CAGCGTTGCCTTCTCGCTTTCGAACACGCGGACGTTGCGGATCGCGGTGAGCCCCGGCAACGGATGCCGCAGTTTCGCCGCCATGTCTTTCAACAGCTTGCCTTCCGCCGCGCGCTGACGCGCTTCGAGTCCCTTCAACTCCGACTCCCATCCTTCTTCGATGGCGCCGAGGTTGCCGGGGACGATGACGGCGAAGAGATGCGGCTTCGCGTCCGTGGTCGCCCAGAGGAAAGTCGGAGTGAGACCCTGTCCCGTCTGCGCGATGAGCTGCACCTGCTGCGAGACGTCGCCACGCTTCACGACCGCGCGGTCCACCGTCTGTTGCGTGAGCGTGCCGCCGGGCAGCAGTGCGAGTTTTCCATCGGGCCGCGCTGCGACGGCCGCAATCGAGAGCGAGGCGGGCTCGAAGGAGCCGTTCAGCGGGACGTACATCGCCGGTCCGCTGACGGTCTTCGTCCCTTTCTCCGACGTCGAGTGCCATTCGGCGTTGTCGCCCTTGCGGGAGAAATGCTCGGCGACGGCCCACCCGAACGTGGTCGACCCCTTCACCTCGTACTCGGCCAGCGTTCCGTCGGCCGCGACGCGGAACTGCTCGTCGATCTCCGGCCCGCGACCGTTGTCTTTGAAGATGTAGTGAACCTTCACCAGCCCGTCATCGGAGCGCGTGACGACTTGCTCGCCCGCCTTCGTTCCATCCGCAACATAGATGTTCATGCGGGTGACGGATGCGGCCTGGACGCTGACTGCGAGAAGAACGGAGGCGGAAACGCTCGCGACGCGGCGACGAAGAGACATGGATCGCTCCTTCGAATTCGATGCGGCGGAGTCTATCCGCAAGGCGCATGCGCTGAGGAGACGGTCGCAGAACGTTTCCAACGGCGTTCACCGCACCTGCCGCAAATACGCCGCCGTGCGGCTCTCCTCCACCTGCATCACATCGCGCGGCGCGCCGGCCGCGACGATGCGTCCGCCCTCGTCGCCGGCGCCGGGGCCCATGTCGATCATCCAATCGCTCGCGGCGATGACGTGCATGTCGTGCTCGACGACGATCACCGTGTTGCCAGCGTCGACGAGGCGATGGAGCTGCGCGAGCAGCCGTTCCACGTCGACGGGATGCAGGCCGGTCGTCGGTTCGTCGAGGACGTAGATCGTGCCGGGGCGGCCGACGCGTTGCAACTCGGTCGCGAGCTTGATGCGCTGCGCCTCGCCGCCGGACAACTCGGTTGCGGGTTGCCCGAGGCGCAGGTAGCCGAGGCCTACTTCGCGCAGCACCGAGAGCGCGCGGTGGATGTGCTCCTCCTCGGCGAAAAACTCCCAGGCCGCGTCGACGGTCATACCCAACACTTCGGCGATGTTGCGGCCGTTGTATTCGATCTCCAGCGTCTTCTCGTTGTATCGCGCGCCTTTGCAATCGGGACACGGCGCGTACACGCTCGGCAGAAACAGCAGCTCGACCATCACGAAGCCTTCGCCTTCGCACGTCGGGCAACGGCCTTTCGCCACGTTGAAGGAGAAGCGGCCGGCGTCGTAGTGCCGCGCGCGCGCCGCTTTCGTCGACGCGAACAACTTGCGCACGTAGTCGAACAAACCGGTGTAAGTCGCGAGGTTCGAGCGCGGCGTGCGGCCGATTGGCTTCTGATCCACGAGCACGAGACGACGCACGCCTTCGAGGCCGGCGACGATCTCGCCGCCTTCCGTCACCACGCGCTTCTCGAGCGGGTCGAGCTCTTCTTGCTCTTCCGCGGCGTGGCCGAGGTGATCGGCGAGGAGCTCGACGAGGACCTGGCTGACGAGCGTCGATTTTCCCGATCCCGAGACGCCGGTGACGCTGGTGAGCACGCCGAGCGGAAACTCGGCATCGAGGCCGTGCAGATTATTGCGCGTGACGCCGGCAAGGCGCAGCCAGCCTCGCGGCTCGTGCGGGGTGCGCATCGGCGCGTTCCGTTCGGCGAACAGAAACTCGCGCGTGTGGGAGCGCTTCACGTGCGCGAGGCCTTCCGGCGGACCGCTGTAGAGGATCTCGCCGCCGTGCTCACCCGCTTCCGGGCCGACGTCGACGATCCAGTCGGCGTGCCGCACGACATCCAGCTCGTGCTCGACGACGAACAGCGAGTTGCCGGCGGCCTTCAATCCATCCAGCGCCTTCAGGAGTGCGGCGGTGTCCGCCGGATGCAAGCCGGCCGATGGCTCGTCGAGCACGTAGACGACGCCGAACAAGTTCGAGCACACCTGCGTCGCGAGGCGCAGTCGCTGCAGCTCGCCGGGCGACAAGGTGGGCGTGCTTCGCTCGAGCGAGAGATATCCGAGGCCGAGGTCGAGGAGCACCTGGAGCCGCGTCGCGAGATCGGATGCGATGCGGTGCACGACGAGATCGTGCGCCTCGTCATGCATCTGGCTCGAGGCGCGGCCGCGGCGCATGCGATCGGTCTCGCCTGCATGCGCGTCCGAGGGCAGCACCGCACGGGCACGAGCGCCGTGCCGCGCGGCATCGGCGTCTTTCGCATACGGCTCGACGATCGCCGCAAGTTGCTTGAGCGGCACGCGCGAGATCTCCGCGATGTCGAGGCCGGCGAACTTCACGGACAGCGCCTCGCGGCGCAGACGTTTCCCGCCACACATCGGGCAGTCCGCGCCGAGCATGTACTGCGAGACCCGCTTCTTCATCAGCGGGCTCTGCGTGTTCGCGAACGTGTGCATCACGTAGCGCTGCGCGCTGCTGAACGTGCCCATGTAGCTGGGCTCCTCTTTGCGCTTCAGCGCCGCCTGCGTTTCCTCGGGCGTGAGGCCGGCGTAGACGGGAACCGTCGGCGTGTCTTCCGTGAAGAGGATCCAGTCGCGATCTTTACGCGGCAGATCCTTCCACGGGCGATCGACGTCGTAGCCGAGGGTGACGAGGATGTCGCGCAGGTTCTGCCCGTGCCATGCGGGAGGCCACGACGCGATCGCGCGTTCGCGAATCGTGAGCGTCGGATCGGGCACCATCGATTCTTCGGTGACCGTGTAGATGCGGCCGAGGCCGTGGCATTCGGGGCAGGCGCCTTCGGGCGTGTTCGGCGAGAACGACTCGGCATACAGCAGCGGCTGATTCTTCGGATAGTCGCCCGCGCGCGAGTAGAGCATCCGCATCAGGTTCGAGATGGTGGTCACGCTGCCGACGGAAGAGCGCGTCGTCGTTCCGCCGCGTTGCTGCTGCAGCGCGACCGCCGGCGGCAGTCCGTCGATGGCGTCGACGTCCGGCACCGACATTTGATTGAACAAACGCCGTGCATAAGGCGACACCGACTCGAGGTACCGCCGCTGCGCCTCGGCATACAGGGTCCCGAATGCGAGCGACGACTTGCCGGAGCCCGAGACTCCCGTGAACACGACGAGCGCGTCGCGCGGAATCTCCACGTTGATGTTCTTGAGGTTGTGCTCCCGCGCGCCGCGCACGCGGACGAAACGCTCGACGTCGTCTGCGGTCACCGTGGCGAACGGTATCGAGATCCGTGCCACGGGTCCAGATGAGACAATCCGCTCGCATGATCGACTGGGATCGATTCGCGCGGCAGCCTCTTCACACGGAACCGTATCTCTGGGCGGTCGCCGACCGGTTGTACGCGCCAGGAGATGCCGGGGCGTTGGCGGCCACGTTTCCGGGCGATCACTTCAAGCACCTGGCGGACTACGCGGGCGAGAAGGACTTCGAGTACGAGTCGCGGGAGTTGATCGGGATGGGGGCGACGAGCGTCTCCCGGCCGGCGGCGTTGAGCGGCGCGTGGCGCGCGCTCGCCGAGGACTTGCTCTCGGAGCGATACCGCGATGCGATGGCGACGTTGATCGGCATCGATCTCAGCGACGCGCCGCTCGAGGTCAATGTCTTTCACTATCCGCCGGGCGGTTCGCTTGGGCCGCATCCGGATCTCAGCGACAAGATCGTGACGCACGTGCTGTACTTCAACGAGTCGTGGAACGACGCGGAAGGCGGCTGCCTCACCATCCTCGGTTCCGCCGATGCGAACGACGTCGTGCACACGATCTCGCCGATCGTCGGGAACTCGGCGATCCTCGTGCGGTCCGACAACTCGTGGCATGCGGTGAGTCCCGTTGCTCGTGATTGTCGGTCGTCGCGGCGCAGTTTGACGGCCACGTTCTATCGGCCGGGATCGATCAGCACGATGTGGCCGCCGAGCGACCATCCGCAGTTGCACAACTATCCACCGAGCCGTTGGGAGCGTTGGTGGAAGAAGCTGCGGGGCTGAGTCAGCGCCCGCCGAGGCGTTTTCGCATCGCTCGGAGATAGCGGAAGAACGTGCGGCGGGGACCCATCTCGGCCTGGAAGTACATCTGGATCTCGTGATGGCGTGCGTCGTGAGACGCGAGCACAGATTCGGACCACTGCTGCTGCGCGGAAACCATCGACGCGAGCGCGGGCATCACGGCATCGATGGGCTTTCCAAAGAGACCCGAGATCTCCGCGCGTTCGCCGAGCAACGCGCTGCGCACGGCCGCCCAGCGTTCGCGGCATTCCTCACGCCACGAGGCGGCGCGCACCTCGAGCTCGTTGCGGATGCTCGCACGCGCGGTCCACAGCTCGAGCGATGCAGTTAGCAACGTGCCGGAGGCGACCTCGTCGTACGTCAGCGCCCAGCGTTCGAGACCCGCGTGTGCGAGCGCTCCTTGCAGTTTGATGCGGCAGTAGTCGTCGCCGTAGATGCCGACCGACGGGACGCCGGCGAGCAGCCCGAAGACGATCGGGTGGTAGCGGCTGCTGACGATCAGCGACGCGTTCGCCGCCGCGCGACGCGCTCCCTCCACATCGAGCCCTTCGGCGATGGAAACCCGCGAGGCTCCGATCATTTCCGCGAGCAGGCGAGCCTCGGTGAGATCGGACGGACTGCCGCCGAACGCATGCGGAACGAGCACGAGTCGCGCGCCGGTCGCATCCGAAAGCTCGCGCAGCTGCTCGGCGAGCGATGCGAAGAGCGCCTTCCCGGTAGCACGAATCTGCGGGTCGATCGTGACAGCGATCGTCGCCTCGGATGGAGGCGGCGCAAGAGGCTCGTCGATGCGCATCGCATCGTCGAATTGATACCAGACACGCTCCTGCGGGATACCGAGATGGACGGCGAGGACCGCGGAGGCAAGCTCGCGTACGCCGAGAAATCTCGCGCCGCGAAGTGCCGCAACGAGCAACGGCTTCTCCGATTCGCCAAGGTGCGGACCGAGGGTTTGGCCGAGGATGATGGAGGGCTTGGCGAGGCGATGGGCGAGCTCGAGGAGCACGATGCGTTCGTAGAGCAGGTCGGGCCACGACGAAGAAAGGTTGCCGCCGCCGGAGAGGATCAACGCATCCGCGGACGCGAGTGCTGCAACGGTCGGATGATCGGGCGACGCGAGCAAAGCGGCGCGCATCGACTCACGCTCCGCCGAGGCTGCGCGATCTCGTGGAAAGCCGAACGAGGGAACGGCGTCGACGCTGTAGCGACGGGCAACCCATTCGGGATCGCTCGCGACGACCGTGAACGGGGCCGCCGGAAACATCTTGCGCAGAGAGTCGAGGTTCGCCTCGAGCATCGCCTCGTCGCCGATGTGTCGCGCGCGTTCGCCGCCGATGTCCGCGACGAGAAGGAATCGAGGGGAAGGTGTGGTCAAAGGTTCGACCCGGAGCCGAAGTATCTCACGCACAACTGGGTTACCATTTCTGGCGGTCCCCCACTGCAGTGAAAGAGGTGTTGCATGGCACGGTCGAGCTCCTCGATTTTCGCGAGGATGACTTCTCCATCCCTGTCATGGGTCGTAGCGCTGGCGATCTCCTTCAGCGCTGACGTCCATGCTGTCCACGCCGGCGAGCTTCGTCGTGCGGCGCACGCGGTCGACGGCGAGTACATCGTCGTCCTGAAGAGCGACGCGGGCGACGTGTCGAGCGTCGCTGCCGACATGCACGCGAACGTCCGACACGTCTTCGGTTCCGCGTTGCACGGATTCTCGGCAGAGATGTCCGCAGCGCGAGCGGAGGAGTTGGCGAACGATCCGCGCGTCGCGTACGTGCAGGAGAACGGCATCGTTGAAGTGCAGGACGTCGGCGCGAAGCATCCGCTCGTGCACGCGACGGCCATCCAGAACGACGCATCGTGGGGCCTCGATCGCATCGATCAGCGAGCGTTGCCGCTCTCCGGCACCTACTCCTTCGACGGCGCGCCGGCGAACGTCGACGTCTACGTGCTCGACACCGGCATCCGCCTCTCCCACTCCGATTTTGCCGGCCGCGCGGCGCACGCATTCGACTCGACCGGCGAGGGTCCGGAGGATTGCAACGGCCATGGAACAGGGACCGCGTCCGTCGTGGGCGGCGGCCAGTGGGGCGTCGCCAAAGGCGTGAGCCTGTACTCGGTGAAAGTCCTGAAATGCAGCGGCAGCGGCACGTTCGAAGGTGTCGGGCAAGGAATCGACTTCGTCGCTGCACGACCCGGCAGCAGAAAGATCCTCTTCCTCGGCGCGATCGGCGGCGCAAGCCAGGCGATCGACGACGCGGCCACCGCGGCGATCGCCGCGGGCGTGCTGGTCGTCGCGCCGGCGGGAAACTCCAATGCCGACGCGTGCAACTTTTCGCCGGGACGCGTGCCCGCGGTTCTGACCGTCGGCTCGACCGACATGACGGATGCGCGGGTGTCGTTCTCGAACGTCGGAACCTGCATCGATCTCTTCGCGCCGGGCCGATTGATCCAGACCGCCTGGAATGCATCTGACACCGACTCCCGAACGATCTCCGGCACGCCGTACTCCGCGGCCTTCGCCGCCGGCGCGGCGGCGCTCTACTGGGCCGGCCATCCTTCCGCGACGGCGGCGGACGTCAGCAATGCGCTCGTCGCGGCCGCGACGCCGAACGTGATCTCCGACGCGGCCGGCTCGCCGAACCTCCTGCTCTACACCGGCGGCTTGTTCACCTGCTCCGGCTCGCCCGCGACCGCGGTCGTCAGCGGCGGCGGCAGGATCGCGAAAGGCGGCACCAGCACCGTGCACGTCAGCATCACCGGCGGCACGCCGCCGTTCCGCGTCGCGCTGACGAGCGCAGGCGGCGCGCAGACGTCCTCCAGTCGCGAGCTCGATTTCACGGTGGGACCCTCGAGCACCACGACCTACGCCGCGGAGTGGATCTCCGACGCGAGCTCCTGCGCCGCCAATGCGAGCGGCAGCGCGGAAGTCGAGGTGCAGGACCTCGACCTTCCGACGCTTTCACCGTGGATGTTGTTCTTGCTCGCCGCTGCGATCAGCGCGCTCGCGCTGGCGAGGATGCGGACGTGATGTCCGTCAACCCTTGCGCGCGGCTTCGATTGCGGCGACGTCGATCTTCTTCATCGTCATCATCGCGTCGAACGCGCGTTTCGCTTCAGCGCCGCCGGCGGCCATCGCGTCGGTGAGCACGCGCGGCGTGATCTGCCAGGAGAGGCCCCAGCGGTCCTTGCACCAGCCGCACTCGCTCTCCTGCCCGCCGTTGCCGACGATCGCGTTCCAGTAGCGATCCGTCTCCTCTTGATCGTCCGTCGCGATCTGGAACGAGAACGCCTCGTCGTGCTGGAACACCGGCCCGCCATTGAGCCCGACGCAGGGGATGCCGACCACCGTGAACTCGACGGTCAGCACGTCGCCCTTCTTCCCACCCGGGAAATCGCTCGGCGCCTCGTGCACCGCCACCACTTCGCTGTCCGGAAACGTCTCGGCGTAGAAACGCGCCGCTTCGAGGGCATCCTTGTCGTACCAGAGGCAAATCGTGTTCTTCGGTCTCACTTCGTCCGCTCCTTCATCATCGATTCGACAGGCTCAGATCTGGCTCGTCAGCACCCACTGCCGGACGCCGTTCACGACGCGGACGGTCCAGAAGTCGAAGCTCGCGATCTTCCGGTCGCCGGCCGCGTCGAGTGCCGTCGGGCCCGTCAAACCGAAGTAGCGTTGCACGTTCCGTACGAACGACTCGCGCAGGAGGTCAGGACGCTGATCGACTTCGATCGCCGCGAGCGCGCTGACCCACGCCGCGTCGTAAACAGAAAGCGCGAGGGCGTCGGGCTTGAAGCCAACGCGTTGCGCGATCTCATCGCTGATCGGCTGCCAACGATCGCGCACCGACTCGTTCAATCCGACGTTCGGCGCCGTGAACGAAACGGTCGTCGCGAATGCAGCGGCGCCAGGGTCGTCGAGAATTGCCTGGCTTTGTGTCACGCCGTCGGCGCCATACCAGCGCACCGCTGCGAGATCGGGATCGAGACGCGCGAGGTTCATGATCCCGACCGCCTCCTCGAACGACGCGAGATAGACGGCGATCGTCGAAACGTTGTGCTGCGCGCGAGCGGCGCGGACATCCGCCGCAATCGTGTTCACCACGAGCGTGAAATCGGTAGTCGTCGGATCGTACGAAGCGCCCGGCGTGACGATGCCGCCCGCGGCCTCGAACGACCGCTTTGTCGAGTCGTGCAATCCGCTGTTGCCGGCGTCGGCGCGCCAGAGCGGAACCAGCACGTCGATGTGATCGGCGCGCAGCTCTTTCGCTTGCGCGGCGCCTTCGAGCCGGTCGTTCGGAGCGAGACGGAACAGGTTGTCGCCGGCGATCGCGAGCGACGAAGCCGTGCTTCCCTGGCTGACGACGATCATTCCCTTCTCGTTTGCAATCGGCCGTACCGCCGCCGCCTCGGCGCTCGTTTGCGGCCCGAGGACGATCCCGATGCCGCGCGCTGCGAACGCCGACATCTTCTGCGCCGCCACCGACGGCTGCAGCGCCGTGTCTTCGGCGACGGTCGTGACGTGATACGGCAGTTGCAGAACGGCCAGCTCCTGATTGATGTCCCGCCGCGCGAGATCGAGCGCCGCGGCGCTGGCCTGGCCGAGCGTCGCACCGTCGCCGGTGAGCGAGAACAATGCGCCGATGGTGATCTCGCTCGACGAGCGAGGCGTCGTCGTACGGCGATGTTGTCCCTGAACGGCGAGCGCGGAGAGCAGGAGAAGGACGAGGATCCACGAGCGTTTCATCGCGCGGGATTTTCACACACGCAGACTCGGCTTCGGAGAGCACCGCCGCACTTCTACAATTGCGGCATGTCACTGCTCAAACTCTTCCTCGAAGAACCCGAGGAGTTCGCCCGACAGAATTCGCTGAGCATCCCCGGGCCCGGCGTCTCCATCCAATTCAAGGACAAGCCGCTCGAAGAAGACGAGAACGAAGCGAGCGCGCTGCAGGTCGGGAGCGCGGACCGCATCTTCTGGTTCGACATCGACCGTACCAAAGGGGATCGCTCGAACGTCGAGGTGCAGTTGCAGCGCGACTACGAAGAGGGTCTGGTGCCGGCCTACTGGCTGCCGTGGGAGGAGAACAAGATCATCCGCACGGCGCTGCGCCCGAGCAAGAAGGCGAAAGGCACGTTGAAAGACGTCGATCCCGACTTCTTCTTCACCGCACCGTTGAACGGCTGCTCGATCTTCGTCGAAGGCACTCTGCAGCAGCCGACCGTCTACCACGCGAATGCGCGGGCGCACGCCGGCAGCTTCACCACCGATCTCACGAAGCAGCAGTTCAAGAAGCTGCAGCAGGACAAGATCGAAGAGATGCAGCGCAAGTACGCGGCGATGGTCCAGGCGCATCCGAAGGAGAGCCGGGACGGCAGCAAGTCGCTCTACACGAAGCAGGCGGCGATGACCGACTATCTCTCGCGCGGGCACTCGCCGCTTTTTCCGAGCGATCTGGAGGAAGTCGTGCGCGCCGCCACGGGTGGGAAGGTCTCGAAGATCGAGATCGCCGGCAAGAAGATCGTCGTGAGCAATGCGGAGGGAACCGTCTTCGGCGTACGGCGGAAAGGCGACTGGGCGTTCTACTACCAGAAACGCGTCCGCTACGAGTACCTCGTCAACGACTACGAAGTGAATCGCGCGCAGCGCAACATCCTCGGCAAAGGGCTCACCTGGCTCAGCCCCAGCGACTGGGCGGAGTGGTCGAATTCGTCGTGGCGCGTCGAGACGGCGTCGTGGCTGCCGTTGCAATTCGAGGAGTTCTGGCCGAACGGCAAGGGCCGCGTCGTCGTCTAGCTGACCTCCGCGAGCACCAAGACTTCGCCAGCCGTCAAGCAGGCGCAGCCGGCCGATCGACGGCGGTGTTCGCCAGCGGCACACGCACGATGAGCGTCGTTCCGTGCCCGGGAGTCGACTCGATCGTGAGCTCGCCGCCGGCGAGGAGCGCGCGTTCGCGCATGTTCAGCAGGCCGAACGAGCCTTTCGCGTCGTCATCCGCCGACTGCGCGAAACCGACGCCGTCGTCGTCGACCACGAGCACCAGGCGGTGATCCCGCTTCTCGAGCACGACGCTGACGCGCGCGGCATGCGCGTGTTTGCAGACGTTGTGCAGCGCCTCCTGCGTCAGCCGATACAAATTCGCCTCGACCTCGGGCGCGAAGCGCGTGCCGTCGATGCCGAACGTCTCGTAGTCGGTTTCGATACCGAAGCGCTCCGACCAGCCACTGACGAGATGCGCCAATGCGGCGGGGAGTCCGAGGTGATCGAGGGCGGCGGGGCGGAGCTCCCAGGTGAGCGCCTCGATGCTCTGATCGAGCTCTTCGGCGAGCCGCTTCGTCCGCTCCACCTGTTCGAGCAAGTCCCCGTTGCCGTCGGCCTTCGCGCGCAACGCCTCCAGATGGAGGCGCAACGCCGTCATCTGCTGGCCGAGCTGATCGTGAATGTCGCGCGCGATGCGCTGCCGTTCCTCTTCCTGAGCCGAGACGAGGCGGGAGAAGAGCGCGTCGATCTCCGTGGTGCGCTCGCGGACGCGCGCCTCGAGCTCGTCATTCAAGCGGCGCAGACGTTCTTCGCGATCGCGCAACGACTCCAGCGCGCGCCGCCGTTCGAAGACGTCCGCAGCCTGGCGCGCAAGCACGTCGATGAGGCGCATCTCCCGTTCCTCCGGAGTGTGCGCATCGCGCCAACGCAAGGCGATGCTGCCGACCAGCCGGCCGTCGCGCGTCTCGAGCGGCGTCGATCGTTCCGACGCGAACGCCGTCGACTCCGGCTGCGGATTGCGCGAGGCGACGAGATGCAATTGCTCGCTCTCTTCGTCGAGGATCTCGATGGTGCCGACGTCCGCCTGAGTCATGGCGATGACGGCGTCGAGAATCGCCTCGTACAGGCCGTCTGCGTTCTCTTCCTTGATGAGGAAGCTGCTCACCCGTTGCAGGCTCTTCGCGTCTTCGAGCTCGCGGGCGAGCCGGAGCCGGCTCTCGCGCAGCTCCTCTTCGTCCTGCATTCGCGCGATGATGATCGCCGCGGCGCGCGTCATCACCCCGATGAGCTCGTAGTCGCTCGGCGACGGATGGCGCGGCGTGCGGAAGTACATTGCGAGCGTGCCGATCACCTTCCCCGACAATGCCTGCAGCGGGAACGACCAGCACGCGCGATAGTCACCCTCCTCGGCGAGCCACAACCAGTCTTTCCAGCGGGGATCCGTCCGGACGTCGGGCGTGATGATCGGCCGGTCCGAATAGGCCGCGAGACCGCACGCGAGCGAGTCGGGCCCGATGCGGAAACCGTCGACGCATCGCGCGTACGACTCGGGCATTCCGGCGACGTGCTGCAAACCGGTATGCGTCGTGTCGGCGAGATAGAACGCGCAGCGAAGATCGCCGCCCGCCTGTTCGACGGCCGTCGCGACGAGGACGCCGAGGGAGATGTTGAGGGGATCGCCGTTGATGGCGGCCTGGAACGCTTCCTTCTGCGCCGTCAGCCACGTCTCCCGCGAGCGCAGCTCCGATTCGGCGCGTTTCTGTTGCGTGATGTCGAGGTCGATGACCGCGAACCGGTCGGCGCCGCGCGGATAGAGCGAGATCGCGTACCAGCGTTGCGAGTGCGGCGTCGGTTCCTCGAGGTGCAGCGGCTGGCCGCTCTCGACGGCGCGCACGAACGGCTCGATCCACCCGTCGCGCGCGGTGAGGCCGCCATGCTTCGCGAACGCGGCGTTGTGCTCCAGGATGCGATAGTCGATGGCGTTGCCATCCGCATCGCGCACGAGCTCGCAAAGCGCGACGCCTTCGTCGATCGACTCGAACAACTTGCGGTATTTTTCCTCGGATGCCGCGAGCCTCTCGCGCGTGAGCAAACGATCGAGGATGCCGCCCAGCGTCTCGGCGATGAACTGCGCGAATCGCAGATCGCGCTCCTCGTACGGCTGCGGGCCGCCGAGAAAACAGAGGGCGCCGATGAGGCGAGCGCCGGACTCGAGCGGATAGGCGAGCGTTCGCGACTCGGTGTCGTCTTCGACCGGACGGCGCTCGCGCATCGCGCGTTCGAGAATCGCCGCGGCCGGCGCGGGAAGCAGCCTCTTCGTGTCGACGGCTCGGGCACACGCGCCGTCGATGAGGACCACGCGAGCGCGAAGATCCGCGGCGGGCTCGAGCAGGATCGCGCAGCATTCGAAGTCGAGCACGGAGCGGATCCGGCCGAGGTCTTCGAGGAGGGCGCCGAACGACGCAGCACGCCCCCAGGCGGACGTAGCCTCGAGCATTGCATTCAACCGGTGCATCGCGGAGTGGGCCTCAAAACGGGCCTACAGGGCGCCGTTCTTCCCTCACTCGCGTGTTATCTTGCGTTCGTCCGAAATCCCATTCGAGCGGAATCCCATCCCATGCGAGCCCTTGCTACGTCCATTTGTGTCGTCTTCTGTCTGTTCGCCGCCGAGCTTTCCGCGGATTGCACGTTCGGCTTCCTCACGCCCACCACTTACCTGGCGAACCCGAAACCGGGCGACGTCACGACCGGCGACTTCAACCGCGACGGCTTCGTCGACGTCGTGGTCAACAACCGGACGATGTCGGAGATCACGCTTCTCCCCGGAACGGCCGGCGGCGGATTCGGAAGCCCGGTCACGATTCCGACGGACTATACGCAGGGCGACATCCACGCCGCGGACTTCAACAACGACGGCAAGCTCGATCTCACCTTCGCCGTCCCCTGGTCGAACAACTTCACGGTGTCTCCGCATCTGCAGGTGCTCCTGGGCAACGGGAACGGCACGTTCACGGCGGTGGCCTACACGCCCCAGCAATTGGTCTTTCAAAACCCGGCGCGCATGGTCCTCGGCGACTTCAACAAAGACGGCAAGATGGACGCTGCGACCACGAGGGATGACGGCAAGTGGTCGGCGATGCAGAACGTGGGCGGCTTCTTCGCCACGAAGGCTGAATACACGACCGCCGGCAGCTGGGCAAGCGGCATCGCCAAGGGCGACTTCGACGGCGACGGCAACGCCGACATCGCCGTCTCCGAAAGAGTCTCGAAGAAGGTCTATCTCTGGTTCGGCAATGGCGACGGCACGTTCACGCCCGGAGGCTCGACGATCGATCTGCCCCATCCGGATCGCGAGCCGGTCGACGTCCAGTCCGGCGATTTCAACCACGACGGAAAAGACGACCTGGCGATCCTGATCAATGGGTCCGGCGGGGGCGACAATCCGCACGGCCCGCTCAAGATCGCGCTCAGCAGCGGCGCATCGCGCACATTCGCCACGCCGACCGATTTCGGCCAGCTGCCCTACTCGCAGGAGATGATGGTGCGAGACATCGACAGCGACGGGAATCCCGACGTGCTCATCGCCGGCCTTCAGGGCGGTCTCACCATTTTCCGGGGCATCGGCGACGGCACGTTCCTGCCTTCCCAGACGTACGGCACGGGGGCGTGGCTCGGGCTCGCTGTCGACGACTTCGACGGTGACGGCGGCCTGGACGTCGTCACGACGAAGTTCTCCGCCGGCTCGGTCGGCATCTATCTCAACACCTGCGGCCACGCCTCGCTGAGTCTCGACTCCTCGATCAATCCCGCGCCGCAGGGGACGCCGGTCACCGTGACCGGAACGGTCGCTCCGCCGCCGGCCGTCGCGCCGACTGGCACGATCACACTGAAGCGGGGCACGACGATTCTGCGCTCCGGCAGTCTCACCGCCGGCATGACGCTGCAGTCGACGATGAGCGACCTGACGCCGGGCACGTACGCGTTCACCTTCGAATACAGCGGAGACGCGCGCTTCATCGCGATGACGAAGACGCTGCAGCAGATCGTCACCGTTCCGCCGTTCGGGCCGCCTCCCGGCTTGAACGCCATCAGTTACGGCGGCCCGGTACAGCTCGCGTGGATTGCGACGACGAACACGGATCACTATGAAGTGTGGCGCAACAACGGCGCGGGCTGGGTGTTCGC
>JAFAVZ010000293.1 GCA_019242175.1 Acidobacteriota bacterium | reverse complement strand
AAGTTGCCGGCTGCGAGCGAGCCGCGGTTCGCGATCTTCAGATTCGACGCCGGCAGCGACGTCATGCGCCGGATCGCCTCTTCGAGCGGGATCAGCTTCTCCTCCCGAACGTACTTGCCGAGGAGGCGGGCGAAGTTGCCGTAGGTGCGAGGGTGCGCGCTGGAGCGGAGGAACACGCCCTCGGCCGCGGGCGCCGCAGCGTCGGAGCCGAACGAGACGTACGGCAGCTTGATCTGCTTGCGCACGTTGTCTTCGGACATCAGGAAGTAGATGGTCTCGATGCGGCTGCCGTCTTCGATCACGAGATCGATCGCCGCATCTTCCGGCGAAACGCCGCGCATCGTTGCGATCTCCGCGAGCGTCTTGCCCGTCAGCGGCTTGAGCTTCTCCGACTTGAAGCTCACCAGCTTGACGCGATCCGGCGAGCCGGCGAGGAGCATCAGGTTTTCCCACGAGTCGGACTTCGTGCGCATTTCGGCGATCACCTTCGCCCGCGTCGCCGGATCCTGCAAACGCGCGCGCCACTGTTCGTAGCCGCCGGCCTGCACCCAGGGCGGCATCGCCGCGTCGAGCCCCGTCGCGCCGGCCGTGTAGTTGTACATGTCCGCCGTGATCTTCAGCCCTTCCTTGCGCGCCGCCTCGATGTGCGCGATCGCCTCGTCCATCTTCGGCCAGTTCGACGAGCCGGCGGCCTTGAGGTGATAGATCTCGGCCGGCAGCTTGCCGTCGCGCGAGATCGTGATCAGCTCGTCCACCGCTTCCACGAGCTGATTGCCTTCGCTGCGCATGTGCGAGATGTACATCCCGCCGTGCTCGCCCGCGACCTTGGCCAGCTCCACGAGCTCGTTCGTCGACGCGTAAGTGCCAGGCGCGTAGATCAGCGCTGATGCGATGCCGAACGCGCCGCCGTCCATCGCCTCCCGCACCACCGCCCGCATCCGCTCCAACTCCTCGGCGGTCGGGGCGCGATTCTCGCGCCCGAGGACGTAAACGCGCGGGGTGGCGGCGCCGAGGAAGGAGCCGACGTTGGGGGAGACGCCGCGGCGGGTGAGGGACTCGAGGTATTCGCGGAGCGTCGTCCAGTCGACGTCGTATTTCAGATCGCCCTGCGAGTCGGCGAACTCCTTCTTCATCGCCGGATTGAGCGGGCCGAACGACTCGCCCTCGCCGAAGATCTCCGTCGTGACACCTTGCAGCGCGTCGGACATGCCGCGGCCGTCGACGAGCAGCGTCTCCATCGCCTGGCTCTGCACGTTGATGAATCCCGGCGCGACGGCGAGGCCGTGCGCATCGAGCTCGGTGCGGCCTTTGCCGTGCACGTTGCCGACGGCGGCGATGCGGTCGCCTTGCAACGCGAGATCGCCGCGGACGGGCGGACGGCCGCTGCCGTCGTAGATCATCCCGTTGCGGATCACAGTGTCGTATGTTGTCGAGGCGCAGGAAGGGAGAAGCAGCAGTGACGGCAGAAGCAACGGCAGCAAACGTCTCATGGATCGAGGATACGACACTGGGGCGCATCGTGATCCCGCGCGATGTGCCGAAAGGCTTCGCGCTGTTCTACACGACGTTCGACATCGACGGCCGTCTCAATGAAGAGAAGGCCCGAAAGATGATGGACTTCGTGCGCGAGCGGTTCGGCGTGGAGGCGGCGCTGCACACCTGCACGCAGGTGCACGGCGTGACCGTGACGCGCGTGCAGACGGCGCAGAGCTGGAGCGAATGCGACTCCTGCGACGCGCTGCTGAGCGACGAACGTAACGTCGCGCTTGGCATCAAAGTTGCCGATTGTCTGCCGGTCACGATGATCGATTCCGCGCACTCCGTCGTCGCAAACATCCACTCCGGCTGGCGCGGCGCGGCGTCGCAAATCACGGCGCTCACCATCGACAAACTGGAGCGCGAAACGGCCTTCGAGGCCGCGAGCGCGACCGCATGGCTGGGGCCGAGCATCCGCTCCTGCTGCTTCGAAGTCGGCGAGGAAGTGGCGATCCAGTTCCCCCAGAAATTCGTGGAGCGGACGAAGGCGAAGCCGCACGTCGATCTCGTTTCGTTCACCGCACACGTTCTCGAATCGCGCGGCATTCAGCGCGTCGTCGACACCGGCCTTTGCACGCGCTGCGAAGGCTCGATCTTCCACTCCTACCGCCGCGACGGAAAAACGGGCGGGCGCAATCTCGCGGTCGTCGCCCAGTAACTCATGGCCAACAAGTTCACGCCGCGATTGCCGAGACGCCGCACGGTGTTCCGCGTTCTCTCCATCGCGGTCATCGTCTTCTTCGTCGCCGTCGCCGCCCTCGGTCTCTACGTCTACAAACAGTCCGTCGGCAAGTTCGAGCTGCGCCGCCTCTCGCTACCGACGCGGATCTTCGCCGACTACACGCCGCTCCGCGCCGGTGTCTCGATGGCTCCCGATGACCTCATGGCGAAGCTCGACCGCCTCGGCTATCGCAACGTCGACAAGCTGGCCCAGCCCGGCGACTACATCGCCGGCAGGGGCGCGGTCGAGATCTTCACCCGCGAGTTCACCCATCCCTCGGGCAAGTACGACGCGCAGCAGATTCATGTGGCGTTCAAAGGCGCGGCGATCGAGTCGGTGACGGCGCAAACCAGCAACGTGGAGACCGCGGCGCTGGAACCGGAGCTGTTGACGTCGATCCTCAGCGATCAGCTGGAGAATCGCCGCCCGGCGCAACTGAGCACGATTCCGAAGTCGCTGCAGGACGCCGTCGTCGTGACGGAAGACGTGCGCTTCTGGCATCACCCCGGCGTCGATCCGATCGGCATCCTGCGCGCCGGCTTCCGCAATCTCCGCCACGGCGGCGTCACGGAAGGCGCATCCACGCTCACACAGCAGCTGGTGAAGAACTACTACCTCACCAGCGAGCGCACGATGAAGCGCAAAGTCGTCGAGGCATTCATGGCCGTGATCCTCGATGCGAAATACTCGAAGCAGGAGATCCTCGAGGCCTACCTCAACGACATCTACCTCGGCCGCAACCGCTCGATCTCGATCATCGGCGTCGGCGAGGCGTCGCGTTTCTTCTTCGGCAAGCCCGTTTCGGAGATCACTCCCGCCGAAGCCGCGCTGCTCGCGGGGATCATCCGCAGCCCGAACAACAACTCGCCGTTCGTGAACCCGGAACGTGCGATGGAGCGCCGCTCGACGGTGCTCAAGCTGATGCTCGACAACAAGAAGATCGACCAGGCCGAGTACGAGAAGGCGATGGCCGCGCCGTTGCCGAAGAAGCCGTTCCGCGACCGCAGCGGCCTGACGTCGATCCCGTTCTACGTCGACCGCGTGCTGGAAGAGATCAACCGCGACTACGGCATCAAGGACGTGAAGGGCCGCGGGCTGCAGATCTACACGGCGATCGATCTCGCCGCGCAGGACAACGCGACGCAGGCGCTCGAGGCGGGGCTGCGCAATCTGGAGAAGAACAGCCGCCGCCTGCGCCGGAGCAACAATCCGCTCGAAGGCGTGCTGGTGCACGTAGACGTGCCGACCGGCGAAATTCGCGCGCTCGTCGGCGGACGCAATTACGAGCGCAGCCAGTTCAACCGCGCGCTCAATGCGAAGCGCCTCGTCGGATCGCTGTTCAAGCCGTTCGTCTACCTGACGGCGTTCGAGCCGAGCCTGTCGCACCAGAACATCACGCCGGCGACGCTCGTCAGCGACACGCGCTTCGTCCTGAAGCGACGCTTCTCCGACGACTGGTCGCCGCGCAATTACGACGACTCGTATCACGGCACCGTCACCGTCCGGGAAGGTCTCGAACAGTCGCTGAACTCGGCGTCGGTGCGCATCGGCCTCGCGTGCGGGATCGAGCCGATCCTGACGACGGCGAAGACGCTCGGCGTCGAGGAGCAGATCGAGAACAACCCGGCCGTGATCCTCGGCGCGGTCGGCATCCCGCCGATCCAGATGGCCGACGCGTATTCGACGCTCGCTCGCCAGGGCTCGCGCGTGCCGCTGCGCACGATCCGCTTCGTGACCGACGACCGCGGCAAGATGGTCGCCGGCGCGGAGGAAGTGAAGGGCGTGCAGGTGTTCCCCGCGCGCGACGTGTTCGTGCTGACCGATTGCATGAAGGGTGTCGTCGACCGCGGCACCGCCGCCGGCTCCCGTTCCCTCGGCTTCCACAAGACGGCGGCGGGGAAGACGGGGACGACGAACGACAAACGCGATGCGTGGTTCATCGGCTTCACGCCCCAGACGCTCGCGCTGGTTTGGATCGGCTTCGACGACAACGCGCCGATCGGGATCTCCGGCGGCGAAGGCGCGGTGCCGATCTGGACGCGCTACATGGTCGGCGCAACCGCCGGCCAGCCGAACATGGATTTCCCCGCACCGCCGAACGTGACGTTCGCGGAGATGGACGAAACGAGCGGCGGCCTCGCCGTCCCCGAGTGCCCGTCGAACTCGGTGGTGAACCAGGCGTTCAAGTCCGAGACCCGCCCGACGAACCCCTGCCCTCTGCACTCGCCCCAGGCCGTGGCGCCGCCGATCGGAACGGTCGACCAGTTCGGCAACCCGATCTCACTCGACACCGCCGGCCCCGCGACCAGCACCGAAGGCCAACTGCCCGACTCGACCCTGACCGGCGGCTTCTTCCGCACCGACACCGCGCCCCCGCCGCCACCCATCCCGACGCCCGAACCGCAGCCGCAGGCGACTCCCGTCCCTACGCCTACGCCCCAGCCCCCGCCCGTCCCACAGCCGGAGCCGCAGCCGACGGATACGCAACCGCCGCCATCGACAAATACGAGCGAGCCGCCGACTACGACGAGCACGAGCTCGCCCCCGACGAGTACGTGAGGACGCCGCTCTCGGCTAGAGTCGAGAGCGGAAAGACGATGACCAAAGTCGAGCAACTCGAAGAGGAGATCCAGAAGCTGTCGGCGTCTGACTTCGCCGAGCTCCGCACCTGGGTGCTCGAACGCGATTGGGAGGAGTGGGATCGTCAGATCGAGCGGGACGCCGCGTCCGGGAAGCTTGATCGGTTGTTCGCGGCGGCACGTGGTCAGCGGCCGAGCCGTCCCAATCGCCGTTTCCAGTAACCTGGTTTCCGCCGGTGCGAAGCCACCGCGACGATGACGATCTCGCTTGGCGTGTCGACGTAGAGAACGCTGTACTTGTACGTGTGTAAAACGCGCTTCCGAACTCGTCGAGAGATCCGTGATCCGCTCTCGGGGTATCGCCGGATGTCCGAGACGGCATCCGCGACTTCAGCGATGAAGCGGTCTCCCGACGATAGCGAGTATCCGTCGAAGTAGGCGATGTGTTCGTGAAACTCATCGTCCGCTTCCCGGAGGAAGCGGTAGGGCTTCAACGTTTCCTCGTCCGAGCCCGCGCGAACACTTCATCACCGTCGATCGCCGTCGTTCGACCCGCGAGAAAATCGGCGTAGCGCGCCTCGGCTTCGTCGGCCCAAAGCTGTTCATATTGGTCGTCCGAGAGATCGTCGAGGCTGTCGATCAGCGTCTTCGCCAAAGCCGCGCGGCTCGAAGGGTCGAGCCGTAGCGCAGCGGCTTCCAGTTCGTGGAGGTCCTTCGCCATGTCCCGATTCTACCGCCCCAGCATCCGCCGGATCCGGGCCACGTGCGCGGTGAAGGCCTTCCCCTTGGCCGCCATCTCCGTGCCGGGCAGTGTCTCGCCGGTCAGCACCTCGCGGGCGCGGAGGGCGCCGAGGTTGGCGATCGGGGCGAGTTTTTCCCAGCGGCGTTCCACGAAGGGAAGGGGGAGGCGGTGGCGGGGGCGGATCGTCACCACGCGGTCGGCGACGGAGGGAGGGATCACGTGCTCGTAGTCGGCGTTGTTGCGGAACAGGCCGCCTTCGCTCTCGCCCTTCGACGCCATCAGCACCACCATGTCGCAGCCGCGGTCGAAAAGCGCCTCGTAGGGCGCGTTGTTGGACCAGCCGCCGTCGCCGTAGCGTTCGCCGTCGAGGAGCGGCGTGTGCGTGTAGAAAGGCGGCAGGAAGTTGCTGGCGAGGAGGACGCGGAACGGGTCGGGGGCGGTCTGCACGTCGAGGATCACGTTTCTCTTGTCGCTGAGGCGCGTCAGGGAAACGTAAAGCGGCAAGCCGGCGCGAATGCGATTCTCGGTCACATAGCGACGGAACGCGCGGTCGTGCAGGCGGGCCCAGACCCAGGGCGAGTGGCCGTCGGGCGCGAACAGGTTGCGCAGGTCGACGGCCGGCATGCGCGAGAAGAAGCGCCAGTAAGGGCGGAGGCGGCGCCAGTTGCCGGCAGCGACGGCCGCGGCGTTCCAGGAGCCGGCGGAGACACCGAGACACATCGCGGGCTCGATGCCGTAGGCGTGGAGCGTCTCCACGACGCCGACCTGAAACACGCAACGGGAGGAACCGCCCGAAAAGAGGAAGCCGACGCGTTTTGCATCGCGCAGGCGGTCGAGTGCGGGAATCATGAAAGCGAGCGAAAGCCGGTGTCCGCGGGCGCCAGCGGCTCGCGATTGCGATCGAGGCGGGTCACGATCCACTGCTCGCCGCGCCGTTCGATCTCCAGGATGACGGAGGCCCACATCGAGCCGTCGAGGTTTTCGCTCCAGCGGAACTTCGAGCCGGAGCCGCCGTTGCGGAGGAACTCCTCCGCCATCTCGATCAGCTCCGGGCCGCCTTTGTGATCGCAGGGCATGGCGTCAGGAGTGTACGCCCGGCGCCTCGTGGCCGGTGCGTTCGACGTACTCCGCGTAAGAGCCGGTGTACGTCAGCGGCTCCTCGCCGAGCTCGAGCACGCGGTTCGCGAGCCCGCGCAGGAACGTGCGGTCGTGCGAGACGAACAGCATCGTTCCCTCGAACTCCTTGAGCGCCTCCACGAGCATCTCCTTCGTCGCGAGGTCGAGATGGTTCGTCGGCTCGTCGAGCACGAGGAAGTTCGGCGGATCGAGGAGCATGCGCGCGATCACGAGGCGCGACTTCTCGCCGCCGGAGAGCGAGCGGATCTTCTTCTCGACGTCGTCGCCGGAGAATTGGAATGCGCCGAGGAGATTGCGCAGGACGCCGACGTTCTCGAGCGGGAAATCCTTCTGGATCTGTTCCCAAACGGTGAGCTCGGGATCGAGGAGATCGAGCGACTGCTGGGCGAAGTAGCCCATCTTCAGGCTCGCTCCGAGGCGGACGTTGCCCTTGTCCGGAGAGAGCGCGCCGGCGACCATCTTGAGCAGCGTCGACTTGCCGGCGCCGTTCTTTCCCATCACGCACCAGCGCTCGCCGCGGCGCACGTGAAAATCGAAATGATCGTAGATCGTGCGCGCGCCGAAGCGTTTCTCGACGCCGGCGAGCATCGCCACGTCGTCGCCGGAACGGCCCGGCGTGCGGAACTCGAACTTCATCGTCTTCCGCTTCTTCGGCGGCTCGATGCGCTCCTGCTTCTCCAGCGCCTTGACCCGGCTCTGCACCTGCGCGGCCTTCGCGGCGTGGGCGGAGAAGCGGTCGATGAAGCGCTGCTCCTTCGCCAGCTTCGCCTGCTGCCGCGCGTACGCGGCTTCCTGATTCTTCTCGCGCATCTCGCGCTCGCGTACGTAGAAGTCGTAGTCGCCCGAGTACGTGATGATGTCGCCCTCGTCGATCTCCAGGATCTTCGACACGATGCGGTTCATGAAGTCGCGGTCGTGGGACGTCATGAGGATCGTCGACGGCACCGACTTGAGGAACTTCTCCAGCCAGAGGATCGACTCGATGTCGAGGTGGTTCGTCGGCTCGTCGAGGAGGAGGACGTCGAAGTTGCCGAGGAGGATGCGGGCCATCGACACGCGCATCTTCCAGCCGCCGGAGAGCGCGCCGACGTCGCCGTCGATCTGCTCGTCGGAGAAGCCGAGACCGTGGAGCACTTCGCGGGCGCGCGCTTCGAGCTCGTAGCCGCCGAGGTGCTGATACTCCTCCTGGACGTGGCCGAAACGCTCCAGGATCTGGTCCATCTCGTCGACGCGGTCCGGGTCGGACATCGCCGCCTCGAGCTCGATCAGCTCGTGATGCAGATCGCCCGCGCGGCCGCTTCCGGCGATGGCTTCATCGAGCGCGGGACGGCCGGACATCTCGTCCACTTCCTGCTTGAAGAGCCCAATCGTGACGCGCTTCGGCACCGTGACGACGCCGTCGTCCGGCGATTCCTCGCCCGTGATCATCCGGAAGAGCGTGGACTTGCCGGCGCCGTTCGGCCCGACGAGCCCGACCTTTTCGCCCGGATTGAGCTGGAAGGAGGCGTCTACGAAGAGGACCTGCTTCCCGTACTGCTTGGAGACGTCGCTGAAGGAGATCATGCGGGGCGACCAACAGGGAGGGGGGCCGGCATGTTCCTGAACGGAAAGTTGCTGGTTGCTGGTTACTGGTTGCTTGCGCCTTCGGACGTTTCAGGCGCTGCAGCGCGAGTAACCAGCAACAAGCAACCAGCAACAAGCAACCGGCAACCAGCAACTACTTCGCCGCCGCGAATTCCGCCCCCGTCGCGATCCGTCCGTCGGGATCGATCACGTACGCCGGATCGATTCTGCGTTTGGCCATCATCGCCCGCAGCTCGCGGAGGGTGTGCGGGAACTGGGGGCCGATGGGGCCGGTCGTCGCGGCGAAGAAGAGGTCGGCCTGGAACAGGATCCGTTCCTTTGGCAGCCAGGCGAAGAGCTGCTCTTCCACGTGGCTCGTCTTGATCGTGAAGAGCTCGACGGAGTGGTTCTCGTCCTTCAGCACGCGCGTCTGGCCGATGGCGATGGTCTCGATCTTCGGTTTTCTGGTCAGCTTCGCCAGGCGCTGCACCCACTTCACGTTCGCCGGCGTCGTGATGATGGTCGCGCCTTCGTTCACGTAAGCCGCGGTGCCGCCGGCGTGATCGCTGTGCGGATGGGTGAACGCCAGATAGCGGATCGGCTTGTTCGGGACGAGCTTCTTGATGTGGTCGATCGTCTGCTGGGTGAACTGCGGGCCGCCCGGCGCCTCGATCGCGATCACGTGATCCTTCATCTCGACGATCAACGAATTGCTGCGGAGCGTGTCGGCCCACACGCCTTCCGCGAGCTTGCGGATCTCCTCCGGCTGCGGCGCATTCGCCACGGGCATCGTCCAGCCGGCCGGCAGCTTGAACAGCGCCTCGTCCGCCTCGCTGCCGACTTTGATGTCCAGCTTCATGTCCCGAATCACGACGCCATTCATCGTATCGACGCGCCGGATCGGGAACGGCACGCCGCGGATCTCGCGGTACTGCGAGAACGACGAGACCGATTTCACTTCGCCCAGAATCGGGTCGTCGAGGGTTTGCTCGATGCGGTCGAGGCGGTGCGTCTGGGGATCGAAGACGAGCATCGCCTTCGTGCCGTCCGGCTGCTCGATCTCCGCCGTGGGGCCGTCAAGGTTCACGCCTTTCCCGGCGGCGTAAAGCAGAACGAGCGGCGGAAGCGTGCGCGTGAACTGCCATCGCGCCGCCTCCGCCCCCGCCCCCTCCAGCACCACGGCCTCGGTGCCTTGGTTGTTCCGCTGGAGATCGAAGACGAAGCCCTTGTCGCCTTCCACGACCCACCGATAGGCGAAGACTTCGTCCTTCGGATACGTCGAGTGCGTTTCGGCGAGGAAGCGGTTCTTGCGGAAGTCGACGTAGGCGCGCCCGCGCCACGGCATGGCGTCGAGCGGGCCTTCGACCCGATAGCTCTGATGAAGCATGGATCGCGTGCCGGACCAGTTCACGTCGATGGTCCCCAGCGCGCGGACGGCGTCGAGGTTGAGGGCGAGCAGGATGGCGAGCATGCCGCCGAGGCTACGCGGGCGATTGGGCGCGATTTGTCCCGTTCCGACCGGGCCGTGGCCGGGAACACGTTTCGCATCGGAAAACTAGCGCTATGGCTCGAGGATGGGAGAGCAAATCCGTCGAGTCGCAGATCGAGGATCGCCGCTCTGCGCCATCGCGCAGAGACGACGACGCCGCTGCAGCGGAAGCGCTGGAGCGGCGTCGGAAACGCGAGAGTGTGGAGTTGTCGCGCCGGCGGGTCGTCAGGGAGTTGGAGACGAGCCGCTCGGCGGTGCATCGGACCGCGCTGGAAAACGCGTTACATCACCTCGACGACGAGCTGCGACGCATCGACGACTGACCGGGACGTCCGCCGGTGCTCGGGCGGCCGTTCGCGTTGTTCGGACGCCCGCTGGCGCCCTGCGGACGGCCGTGACGCGCTCCGCGCACCTGCGGCGCAGGATGCTGCGAAGACCGCTGCCCATGCTGCGGCTGCGCGTGCTGCGTCTGCTTCGACTGGCCGTGCTGGGTGCGCGGCTGGTGTTGCGGACGACCATGCTGCGGACGCGGCTGCGGATGGTACGCCTGCACCTCGCTGCGCTCGGTCTCCGTGTAATCGAAGCCCTCGACGCGCTTGCGCGGCACGCTGCGCCGGATCTGCTTCTCCAGCACTTTCACATCCGCCTCTTCGTCCGGCGACACGAAGCTGATCGCATCACCCACCGCCTCCGCGCGACCCGTGCGGCCGATGCGGTGCACGTAGTCTTCCGGGAGGTGGGGGAAGTCGAAGTTGATGACGTGGGAGATTCCGGCGACGTCGATGCCGCGCGCGGCGATGTCGGTCGCCACGAGCACGCGGACGCGGCCGTCCTTGAACGCGGCGAGCGCGGCGGTGCGCTGGTTCTGGGAGCGATTCGAGTGCAGCGTCGCGCACGGGATGTTCGCCGTAGC
>JAFAVZ010000262.1 GCA_019242175.1 Acidobacteriota bacterium | reverse complement strand
CGTTGTTCGTGCGCACGCTCGGCACCTTCGGCTTCCCGTTCGCCGCCCAATCCTCGTAGCGGTCGCTGTTCGCGCCGAAGCTGACGATCAGCTTGCGGTCGGCATCCGGGTTGTCCGGATAGCCGTCGCCGTTCGCGTCGACGTAGTTCGTGAAATTGAGCGTCGAAGGATCGTTGCGCGCGGCCGTGTAGTTGTAAGCCTTCACGTAGTCGCGCGGGCTGTTCTTGTACGTCGGGTTGCCGACGCCGGGCAACACGACGCCGGCGCACTCGTGGTCGGCGGTCACGATGACCAGTGTGTCGTTGTTCGGATCGGAGTCGGTGTTCGTCGCGATCGCGAAATCGAGCGCGACCTGCACGGCCTGGTCGAGCTGGATCACGTCATAGATCGAGCGCTCCGCGTCCATGTTGTGCGCCTGCTTGTCGACGTGCGCGCCTTCGACCATCAGGAAGAAGCCGTTCGGATACGTCTTCAGCACGTCGATCGCCGTCTTCGTCATCTCCTTGAGGAACGGCTGGTCGGGGAACGCCGAGACGACGCTCGGATCGCCGAGCTTCAGCTTGTCGAACGCCACGTTCATGTTGTCGATGTTGAAGAGGCCGAGGAGCTTCTTGTTCGCGGCCGGCGCATAGCCGTTGAGCTGCGTGCGCGTCTCCACGAAGTCGAAGCCCGCGGACTTGAAGTCGTTGATGACGTTGCGCTGGTCGGTGCGGCGCGAGCCGGTCTGGCTCTGGGGGATGAAGTGGTACGCGCCGCCGCCGAGCATCACCTTGAGGCCGGTCTTGTCCGCGCTGTCGATGAACTGCGACGCGATCAGCGTGCCGTTGCCGCGGTTCTGCGTGTGCGCGACCATCGCCGCCGGCGTGGCGTCGGTGAGGAACGCGTCGGAGACGATGCCCGTCACCATGCCCAGCGTGCGGTTCGTCCACTCCGGCAGATTCTCGATGCGCGGGTTGTCATCTTCCGCCGCCGTGTTGTCGGGGAAGACGCCTTCCATGCCGTTGTTCGTCTTGTTGCCCGTCGAGTAGTTGTGCGCGCCCGGCGCGGAGTCGGTGATGAGCGAGTCCATCGACGACGTCATCATCAGGCCGTTGAACGGGAAGCGGTCCATCGTCAGCGTGCCGTTCGCCTTCCCCATCGTGTAGCCCTTCGCCAGCACGCGCGCGGCGGTGCGGCTCGCGACGCCCATGCCGTCGCCGATGAAGAGGACCACGTTCTTCGCCCGCGGCTGCACCGCGTCGATCGCGTTGCCCGTCGCCGGATGATGGAACGCCGGCGCGGTCGCGCCGAGGTGGAGGTGTTCGTACGACGTCTCGCCGTCCGTGCCGAGGTCCATGCTGCGCACTTTCGCGGCAGCGGCTTCCGGCAGACGGTCGTTCAGGCTGAGACCCGTCGGTTGCGCGTTGCGCCACGCGCGGACGTTGATGCGCGACTGGCTGGAGCCGGCCACGGTCGAAGAGCCCTGCACCGCGGCCGTCGCGCCGAACACGCGCTCGCCCGGGATGCCGAGGTACATGCGGCGGAAAGTCCAGTTCTTGACGTTCGCCGCCGGCGAGTCGGTGGTGCCGAGCGAGGTGATGTCGCGGCCGTCGAGCGTGACGCGCACGTCACCGACCGCCGTCCCTTCCGCAGCCGTCGCCTCGACGCGCACGTCGAACTGCTGGAACTGGAGGAACTGCGCCTGGTTGGGCGGCACGATGCGGACCTTGATCTGCGATTGAGCGAAGAGTGAGGAAGCCGTTAGGGATACGAGGAGACACGCGAGCAGCATGCGGGTTTTCATCAGTTCCTGCCTTTCGTTTTCCGACGTCCGGAGCGCGGGCAAGATAGCGACGGCGTGCGAGTGGCTTCAGCGTGCGGTCGTGAAAACCTTGATCGCAGAAAGTGAAGGTGTTGACGAAAAGATTCGCAGCGATTGCACGCCTTCCCGAGGTGCGGCGGCGAGCGTCGCTCTCGCAGGAGCGGCCGTTCTTCACGCGGCGTTCACCGCGCGCTGGCAGGGAGTGTTCACCGGCCGCGCTGCAACGTCACGAGCCGTGCGAGGTCCGTCCCGGCTACAATCGCGCATCGTGAGCACGAGCCCGGTTCTCACCTCCGTCGAAGAAGCCGTCGCGCCGGCGCCGGCGCCGCGCGTGCAGTGGGTCGAGATCGCGTCTTGGCTTTTGATCGGCGCGGCGTTGCTGTTCGTCCTCTTCCGCCATCTCGTCGGCGGTCTGGTCGGCGGCCTCGCGCTCTTCCTCATCCTCGACGGACTCGCGCAACGCTTCCAACGCCGCATGGGCTCCGCCGCCCGCCCGCTCGCGTTGCTCGCCGTCGCCCTCATCGCCGGCGGCATCGCCATCGGCGGCATCGCTCTGACGATCTCCTTCGCCCGCCATCACGCCGACAACATCCCGGCGATGATGACGAAGATGGCCGACATCCTCGAATCGACGCG
>JAFAVZ010000170.1 GCA_019242175.1 Acidobacteriota bacterium | reverse complement strand
CGCCGGCTCCGTGATCCACGGCTGCGGCGGCGAGCAGGACATGCGCAAGATGGGCGGCCTGAAGAAGTACATGCCGCGCACGCACTGGACGATGCTCGTCGCGACGATCGCGATCGCCGGGATCCCGCCGCTCGCCGGCTTCTTCTCCAAGGACGAGATCCTGGCCGGCGCATTCGCGTACTCGAAACCGATCTGGCTCCTCGGCGCGATCGCCGCCGGCTTCACGTCGTTCTACATGTTCCGGCTCTACTACATGACCTTCCAGGGTCACTACCGCGGCGCGCACGGAGAAGGCATCGAGGAGTCCGAGCCGGCGCACGGCGGGCACAATCTCATCCCTGACCAACGCCATCTCGACGAGGGCGACGAGCACAGCGTGAAGGCGCATGGCCACCACGAGTCGCACGGGCATGCGCCGCACGAGTCGCCGTGGAGCATGACCGGCGTGCTCGCGATCCTCGCCGGCCTCGCCGTGATCGGCGGCTTCGTCGGGATTCCGGCCGCGTTGGGCGGCTCGCATCCGACCACGTTCCAGCACTGGCTCGAGCCGGTGCTGCTGCCGCTCGGCAACGCGCACTTCCACTTCCATGAAGCGCCGGTCGCCGAAGAGCTGGTGTTGATGGCGATCTCGGTGCTGATCGCGCTCGCCGGCTGGTTCCTCGCGCGGCGCTTCTATCTGCAGGATCCGGAGTGGTCGACGCCGAAGCGTTTCGCGACGAAGCTCGCGCCGGTCTACAGGACGCTGCTGAACAAGTACTACGTCGACGAGCTCTACAACGCGACGGTGATCCGGGCGACGATGACGCTGTCTTACATCCTCAGCTGGATCGACGCGCACATCGTGGACGGCGTCGTGAACCTCACGCGCCACGTCACCGTCTATCTCCTCGGCCACGGCTCCTCGCTGTTCGACCGCTACATCGTCGACGGCGCGGTGAACGGCGTGGCCAACACCGCGCGCGGCGGTTCCGCGCTCTTCCGCCGCATGCAGAGCGGCTTCGTGCAGAACTACGCGCTGATCATGGGAGGCGGCCTCGTGCTCATGACGGCCGTCTATCTCTTCCTGAAACCGTGAGGTAGGAATGGGCCTTTACGACAACCCGAACGTCCCGATCCTTTCGATCATCACCTACCTCCCGCTGGCGGGCGCGATCATCCTCATGTTCGCCTTCAACAAGGAGAACGGCCGGGCGATCAAACGCTTCGCGCTCGCGGTGGCGATCGTCGACTTTTTCCTCTCCCTGCCGCTCTGGAGCTACTTCGACGCGCATGCGACCGGCGCGAAGATGTTCCAGTTCCGGGAGAGCTGGCCGTGGATCCCGTCGCTGGGCGTGAACTACTCGTTCGGCATCGACGGCATCGCGCTGCTGCTCATCCTCCTGACGACGCTGACCGGCGTGATCGCCATCTACTCGTCGTTCGCGGCCATCGAGCACCGCCAGAAGGAGTACTACATCCTCCTGCTCATGCTCCAGACGGGCATGATCGGCACGTTCTGCTCGCTCGACTTCTTCCTCTTCTACGTGTTCTGGGAAGTGATGCTCGTGCCGATGTACTTCATCATCGGCATCTGGGGCGGGCCGCGGCGGCTGTACGCGGCGATCAAGTTCTTCCTCTACACGCTGGGCGGCTCGGTGCTGATGCTGCTCGGCATCCTCGCGCTCTACTTCTTCAACGACGGCGGCATCCCGTTCCTGAACATCAAAGGTCTGGGCAACCCGGCGACGTTCGACGTGCTGAAGTTCCACGAGATCGGGCATCTGATCCCCGCCTCGCTGCAGTTCTGGATTTTCCTCGCGTTCTTCTTCGGCTTCGCGATCAAGGTGCCGATGTTCCCGTTCCACACCTGGCTGCCCGACGCACACGTCGAGGCGCCGACCGCCGGCTCGGTCATCCTCGCCGCGGTGCTCCTGAAGATGGGAACGTACGGCTTCATCCGCTTCGCGCTGCCGATCCTGCCCGACGGGACGAAGCAGCTGCTGCCTTACATCGTTGGGCTGGCGATCATCGGCATCATCTACGGCGCGCTCGTGTCCCTCGTGCAGAAGGACATGAAGAAGCTCGTCGCCTACTCATCGGTCTCCCACCTCGGCTTCGTCATGCTCGGCATGTTCGCGCTGAACCCGATGGGGCTGCGCGGCTCGATCCTGCAGATGATCAACCACGGCATCTCGACCGGCGCGCTCTTCCTGCTCGTCGGCATCGTGTACGAACGGCGCCACACGCGCATGATCGCGGAGTACGGCGGGCTGGCGAAGCAGATGCCGATGTACGCGACGCTGTTCCTCATCGCGGCGTTGTCGTCGATGGGCTTGCCGGCGTTGAACGGCTTCATTGGCGAGTTCACGATCCTGCTCGGCGCGGCGAACCGGAACATCTGGTGGGCCGTCGCCGCCGCCACCGGCATCGTCCTCGGCGCCGCGTATCTGTTGTGGCTCTACCAGCGCGTGTTCTGGGGCCCGCTCGACAATCCGGCGAACCAGCAGCTGCCGGACGTGAATCGCCGCGAGTTGCTCACGCTCCTGCCGCTCGTCGCGTGCATGGTGTGGATCGGCATCGCGCCTGGCGTCTTCTTCGAGACGATCGAGCAGCCGGTCGACTACATCGTGCGCAAAGTCGATCCGACGTACTTCGACAAACAGCAGCTCACCTATCCGAGCGAGCCGGCGGCCGGGCATGAAGAGCCGGCTCACGTGGCGGAGAAACGATGACCTGGAACGACGTCGTCTATCTCCTGCCGGAGATCATCCTCACGATCGGAGCGTCGCTGCTCCTGATCGCGCCGGTCAGCGGCTTTCGCGAGGATGCGAAGACGGCCAAGTGGTCGATGATCGCGTTGCTCGCGATCACGTTCGTCTCCGTGATCGTCTGCTCGCACATGGTGGAAGGCATCACGCCGACGCGCGGCTTCGGCTCGATGTTCACCCTCGATCCGTTCTCGATCTTCTTCAAGCTCCTCTTCATCGCCGCGCTGGCGATGGTCACGCTCCTCTCCGACGACTTCCTCTCCGAGTCGCGGTACTCGCCGTGGGAGTACTACTCGCTCCTGGCCTTCGCCCTCGTCGGCATGCTCTTCATGGCCTCGGGCATCAGCCTGGTCACGATCTACATCGGGCTGGAGCTGATGTCGCTCTCGAGCTACATCCTCGCCGGGTATTTCAAGAACGAGCGCAAGTCGACCGAGGCGGCGATGAAGTATTTCGTGCTGGGGGCGGTGAGCTCGGGGATTCTGTTGTACGGAATCTCGCTCGTTTACGGCGTGTGCGGTTCGCTGAACCTGATGTCGATCGACCGCGCGATGTCGACGCTGGTCACGAATGACGCGCTGATGGTCGGCATCATGCTGCTTGGTGCGGGGCTTTGCTTCAAGATCGCGGCCGCGCCGTTCCATGTGTGGACGCCGGACGTTTACGAAGGTGCGCCGACGCCGATCACCGCGTTCCTCTCGACCGCTTCGAAGGCCGCCGCGTTCGCGATCTTCGCCCGCGTGTTCTACACCGGCTTCTCGCACTTCCAGCTCGACTGGAGCAACGTGCTGGCGGTGATCGCCGCGCTGTCGATGATCCTCGGCAACCTCGCGGCGATCACGCAGGACAACATCAAACGCATGCTGGCTTACTCGTCGATCAGCCATGCCGGCTACGCGCTGATGGGAATCATCGCGCTGAATGCGATGGGCATTCGCGGCGTGCTCGTCTACACACTGGTGTACGTGTTCGCGACGCTCGGCATCTGGGCGACGATCCTGATGATGCGCCGCCACGAGTACGCCGGCGAGCGCATCGACGACTTCGAAGGGCTGCATCGCCGTTCGCCGTTCTGGGCGTTCGCGATGGTCATCTTCCTGCTGTCGCTGGGCGGCATTCCGCCGACTGCGGGATTCATCGGCAAGTACTTCCTCTTCTACTCCGCGATGCAGGCGGGCTTCGGCAAGCTGGCGGTGATCGCCGTGCTGATGTCGGCCGTCTCGATGTTCTATTACCTGCGCGTCGTGGTGGCGATGTACCTGAAGGAGGGGAGGGAGGCGGAGGTGGCGATCACGCCCGCGCTGCGCCTCGTCGCCGCGGTGTGCCTCGTCGTGACGCTCTTCCTCGGCATCCTCCCGACGCCGCTCATCAACGAAGTCGAACGGACCGCGGCCTGGACCGCGGAACGCGGCACGGCCGCCCATGGCGTCCGATAACGGCCAGCAGCGGCGCCAGTTCATGGAGGCCGCGTCGCTCGGCCTCATGTTCCCGCTTTCGATCGGGATCGGCTTCGGCTGGGGCTACTGGATGGACAAGAAGCTGTTCCATACCTGGCCTTGGCTGACGGCGATCTTCACCGCGTTCGGGGTCATTGCCGCCTTCCTGAATCTGTTCCGCACCGGGATGGGAAGCGATGGAGACAAACAGTCCTGAGGAGCCGGCCGTGAACGCGGAGGCGGGCGGTGTCCTCCTGAGCCCCGAAGAGGGCGAAGGATCCGTACCTTCAGGCGCGGCGGCCGCCTCTTTGCCCAGCGACGAGGACGCGCGCGCGGTGCTGCATCGGGTGCGGATTTTCTCGGTCGGCGCGTACCTCGTTTTTGCGGTTTTCGTCCTGATTTCAAGCGGGTTTGCGGGCTTCGTCGCATTGACTTGCAGCACCGTCGTCGTTATGATCAACTTCCTTTGGCTGGAGGAGATCGTGAATACGATTCTTCAGCCGTCGCCCCACCTGCACGCTCGGAGGTTGGTGTTGCGCAGCCTGGCGCGCTTCGCTCTCCTCGGTGTGGCGATCGCGGTCACAATCCTCGTCGCTCGTTTCAATGCATCAAGTGTGTTGCTGGGGTTCTCGATCGTGGTGGTGGGAATCATGGCGGAAGCTGCGTACGCTGTCTGGCGTCGCGGGTTCGCCGACTGAGGTGGCTTTAGCTTCGAATGGAACACGAAAGCTCAATACTCTACGAGCCGTTCAACCGGTACATCTGGCGTCACGCATTCGGGTTCGACGTTCCGGACCACGTGCTCATGGCGTTGCTCGTGCTGCTCATTTCGAGCATCGTGTTCCCGCTTGCCTCGCGGCGCATCAGCCGTGACAATCCGGGCGGCTTCCAGCAGTTCCTGGAGCTGATCGTCGGCGGCCTCAAAGACCTGCTCCGGGACATCATCGGCCATCACGGCGACCATTACCTCGACATCATCGGCGGCTTCGCCGTCTTCATCTTCATCTCGAACATCTTCGGCATCTTCTTCTTTCTCCAGCCCCCCACGAGCAACGTGAACACCACGTTCGCGCTCTCGCTCTCCGCCTTCCTCTACTTCAACTGGCAGGGCATCAAGTCGCAGGGGCTGTGGCATTACCTGAAGCACTTCATGGGGCCGTTGCCGCTGCTCGCGCCGCTCATGTTCCCCATCGAGATCATCGGCAATTTCGCGCGCATTCTGTCGCTCAGCATGCGTCTCTTCGGCAATATCTTCGGTGAGCACACGGCCACCGGAATCTTCATGGGAATGCTGCCTTTCGTGCTGCCCTGGCCGATGATGGGCCTGGGCATCTTCGGCGCGTTCCTGCAGACGTTCGTCTTCATCATGCTGACCATGGTCTACATCAGTGGCGCCACGGCAGCGGAAGAACACTAGATACGAATTCACGAAAGGAGGAGATCGGAGTGAACAAGAAACTCATCCTGTTGGTCGCCGTCATGGCCCTCTTTGCGGTCTCGGCGTCCGCGCAGAGCTACCAGCCGCTTTCGGGTGCCGCCCAGACTGGTGTGCGTTGGGGGCTCGTCTCGGCGGCCTTCGTGCTCGCCATCGCGGCCGCCGCGGGCGCCATCGGCCAGTCGAAGGCGATCGTCGCCGCGTGCGAAGGCATCGCTCGCAACCCCGGTGCCGCCGGCGCCATCCGCCTGGCGATGATCATCGGTCTCGCGCTCATCGAGTCGCTCGTCATTTACGCGCTCGTCATCGCGTTCATCCTCATCACCAAGTAACCCACCGCCGCATCACCGATCCGAAGAGCCCGGCCGCAAGCCGGGCTTTTTGTTTGCCGGCAGCGCGTGGCACCCTCGTTGCTGACTCCGCCCTCCGGAGGTACCGCTGTGAACTGGTTCAATCTCTCGTTCCTCGGGTGGGTGATCCTCATCGTCGCCCTCGGGATCGCCGCCTACATGATGCACGCCCCGGTGGTCTGGATCGCGATCGGCGCGCTCGCGCTGATGGGCGTCGGGATCATCGTCTCGGTCAGCCATTCCAAGCCGCGTATCTGACGGCGCAAAACGAAAAGCCGGCGATCCCCGCCGGCTTTTTCCTTCGCTTCGAGAGGGGAGCGGCTACTCGGAAGTGACCATGCGCCGGATCACATCGACCGCCGAGTGCTCCGAGATCTTGCTCGTGAGCGAGAGAGCGCGCGCGTCGGACCACACGCCGTTGGTCAGCGTGACGTAGCGCAGCACGTCGCCGTCCACGGTGTATAGCGCGAGCTTGCCGGAGTTGCCGATGGCGCCGACCTTCGCGTTCGGATCGGCCTTCAGCCGCGGCGTGCCGACGCCTGCGCCCTTGAGGCCGAGGGGGATGTGGATGCGGCCGTCGCTACGGGTGCGGATCGTGACCTGGCGGAACGTCGCGGACGGGATGTGCCCGAAGACGACGTCCACCGACTCGTGATCGGAAGACTCGAAGAGCTGCGGATGGCGCAGCACCTCGTCGGAGGCCTGGTTGTCCGACCAGCCCGGAGCGGTGAGATCGCGCGCGGAGAAGAAGTCGGCGAGATCCTGTTTGTAGATGGCGCTCGGATCGACGACGCCGCCCTTTTCGATCGGCAGCATCGCGTAGCGGGCTTCCTCGCCGGAGGAGTTGTAGTCCCACCACACCGCGTGCACGGTGAGCCCCGGCTCGATCCGCATCTCGCCGTCCTGCTCGAGCTGGATCTTGCGCGTGACGCCGATGCGCAGGTTGTGGCACCAGTGGAAGTCGCCGCTCTCGATCGACGTCGCGGCGGACCATTTGCCGCCCTGATACGACGCGAACAGGAGATTGCTCGTGATGTGGTTGTTGAGGCCGCGCTCCCAGAATACGAAGAGCGTGTCGGACTCCGCGTCGTAGGCGAGGGCGGGCGAAGTATTCGCGCCGCTCTGCAGCGACTCGGGGATGAAGGTCGTGAACGCCGGCTCGCCCTGGGCTTGCACGCTCAGCGCGAGCAGGCGAGAAGACGTCGCATTTACCTGCGGGTATTCGTACGAAGCTGCGCTCTCGATCGTGTACAGCGTGCCGTTCGGCGTGAGGAGATCGTCGCGGTCCTGAGACTGCGCGAACGCCAACACCGGCGCGGCGACAACGATGAGTGCGAGCAGCAGCCGTTTCATAGCTTCAGGTTCACGATGCTTCTCAGGTCGATGGCGTAGAGAAGGCTCTTCAGGTTGCGGAACTCGGGGTAGAAGCGCGCCAGCTCGCCGAAGTGATACTCGGCCGTCTGGTGATCGTCCGACTGGTGCGCGACTTCGCCCAGGAGGTAATGCGCGTTGCGGATCTGGCGCGGCTCGGAGGCGAGCTGCAGGCCCGTCTCCCCGTGATTGCGCGCGTTCTCCACGTCTTCGATGCCGAGGTATCCGTAGCAGAGATCGATGTGCGCCTCGGCCCTCGCGGCGTCGGAGAAGATGTACGGCATCGCCTCGTGAATCAGGCGGATGCCTTCCGCGTGCTCGCCGTTCAGCAGCTTGGAGCTGCCGAGGTTCTGCTTCGCGGCGCCGTGAGAGAGCTTGCGCTCGTCCGGATCTTCGATGTCTTCGATGAGCGCGAGCGCCTGCCCGAAGCAGTCGATCGCCTTGTCGAACTGCGAGTCGATCTCGTAGATGACGCCCAGCTCGTTGAGCGTGCCGAGCTTCCACGCCGGCTCGCCGGCGGAGACCGCGAGATCGAGCGCGATCTGCCCGTAGAACGCGCCGCGTTTGAAATCGTTCTGCTGCCGATGCTTGAACATCAGCGCATACGCGGCGAGGAACGTGTGCTTCGGATTGCGCCGGGCCATGATCACCCGCGCCAGCTCCTGCACCTCCGGGCCGCCGCGCTCGAGCGCGATGAGCGCGCTCGCTTTGTTGATGGTGATCAGCTCCTGCTGTTCTTCGTCTTCGGAAAGCGCGACCGCCTCGTCGTAGAGCGCGATCGCGTCTTCCAGCTCGCCGAGCCGGACTTTCGCCAGCCCTTCGAGCCGGAGCTCTTCTGCGCGGTTCTTCGTGCTAAGCATCGCCACCCCCACCCTCGCCATTCTCGTCGTCCCAGGACTCGGTCTCCTGGCGGCGCTTGAACTCGATGAAGCTCTCGACTTCCTTCTGGGCTGATGCGCTGAGCGACTTGAAACGATGGTAGACCGACTCGGAAGGGTCGTTCTCCTCGAAGAAGTCGCCGATGCTGAGATCGAACGTCTGGAGAATCTTGAGCAGCGTGTCGAGGCCGACTTTGTACTCGCCCTGCTCCATGCGCGAGAGATCGGACTGGTGAATGCCGATCTTGTCCGCGAGCTCCACCTGCGTCAGCTTGCGCTGCCTCCGCAGTTGCCGGATCTTGCGTCCGACGAGCTCCAGCTGGGCCGGCCGATTCATGGTTGCCGGAAATCCTAGCAGACAATCCGCCGGCGCGGGCTTCGGCCGTGTAAACAAAAGAGCCGGCGACAGGCGCCGGCTCTCGGAGAAGGCTCGATTTCGGAAACGGCTACTCGGAGGTGACCATGCGGCGGATGACGTCGACCGCCGAGCTCTCCGTGATCTTGCTCGTGAGAGCGATCGAGCGGCTCTGCGACCACGTCTCGCCGTTCAGCATCACGTAGGAGATCTGATCGCCGTCGATGGTGTAGAGCGCCATCTTGCCCGGCGCGCCGACCGCGCTGACCTTCGCGTTCGCGTCGGCCTTGATGCGCGGCGTGCCGACCGTGCCGGTGCGGACGCCGAGGGGGATGCGGATGCGACCGTCGCTCTGCGTGCGCAGGCGGATCTGGCGGAACGTCGCGGAGTCGATGTCGCCGAAGATCACTTCGACGTTGTCGTGATCGGGCGATTCGAAGAGCTGCGGGTGGCGCAGCACTTCGCGGTCGACGGTCGGATCGAACGAGGCGTCCGGAGCCATGTCTCGCACGTTGAAGAACGTGGCGAGATCGCGCCGCTGGATCGACTCCGGATTCACGACGCCGCCCTTTTCGATCGGCAGCATCGCGTAACGCGCCTGCTCGCCGTTCGGGCTGTAGTCCCACCACACGGCGTGCACGTTCAGGCCCGGGACGACGGTCTTCTCGCCGTCGACCATCTGCTCCATCTTGCGCGTGATGCCGATGCGCAGGTTGTGGCACCAGTGAAAGTCCGCGCTCTCGATGGACGTCGCAGCGCTCCATTTACCGCCCTGGTAGGAGGCGAAGAGGAGGTTGCTCGTGATGTGGTTGTTGAGGCCGCGCTCCCAGAACACGAAGAGCGTGTCGGACTCGGAGTCGTAGGCGAGGGCGGGCGAGGTGTTCGCGCCGCTCTGCAGCGACTCGGGGACGAAGATCGTGGTCGGCTTCTCGCCCTGGCTCTGCACCGTCAGCGCGAGGAGGCGGGAGGAGGAGGCGTTGATGGACGGGTACTCGTAGGACGCTGCGCTCTCGATCGTGTAGAGCGTGCCGGAGGGCGTGAGGAGATCGTCGCGGTCCTGAGACTGCGCGAACGCCATCAGCGGCGCGGCGAGGAGCAACAGCGCGAGCAGGACTCGTTTCATAGTTTCAGGTTCACCATGCCTCGCAGATCGAGCGCGAAGAGGAGGCTCTTGAGGTTCTTGAACTCCGGATAGAAGCGGGCGAGCTCGCCGAAGTGATAGTCGGCGGTCTCGTGATCGCCCGACTGATGCGCGACTTCGCCGAGGAGGAAATGCGCGTTGCGAACCTGGCGCGGCTCGGAGGCGAGCTGCAGCCCCGTCTCGCCGTGATCGCGCGCGTTGTCAGGATCGTCGATGCCGAGGTATCCGTAGCAAAGATCGATGTGCGCCTCGGCGCGCGCGGCATCGGACATGATGTACGGCATCGCCTCGAGGATCAGCTGGATGCCTTCGAGGTGCTCGCCGTTGAGAAGCTTGGAGGCGCCGAGGTTCTGGCGCGCGGCGCCGTAGGTGAGGTGCCGCTCTTCCGGATCGGCGATCACGTCGATCAGCGAGAGCGCCTGCTCGAAGCAATCGATCGCCTGCGCGAACTGCGAGTCGATCTCGTAGATGATGCCGAGGTCGTTGAGCGCGCCGACTTTCCACGCCGGCTCGTCGGCCTCGATGGCCGTGCTCAGCGCGAGCTGTCCGTAGAAGATGCCGCGCTTCAGATCGTTCTGCAGGCGGTGCTTGAACATCAGGGCGTACGCGGCGAGGAACGTGTGCCGCGGATTGCGCCGGCGCATGATGACGCGCGCCAGTTCCTGCACTTCGGGGCCGGTGCGCTCCATGGCGATGAGCGCGTCCGCCTTGTTGATGGTGATCAGCTCGCGCTGGTCTTCGTCGCGGCAGGCCGCGATGGCCTGGTCGTAGAACGCCAGCGCGTCTTCCAGCTCGCCCGACCGGACCTTGCCCAGTCCCGCCAGCCGTAATTCTTCTGCTCGATTCATCGCCGTGCTAAGCATCGCCACCCCCACCCTCGCCACTCTCGTCGTCCCAGGAATCGGTTTCCTGGCGACGCTTGAACTCGATGAAGCTCTCGACTTCCTTCTGGGCCGAGGCGCTCAGCGCCTTGAACTTGTGGTAGACCGCCTCGGACGGGTCGGTCTCCTCGAAGAAGTCGCCGATGCTGAGATCGAACGTCTGGAGGATCTTGAGGAGAGTGTCGAGACCGACTTTGTACTCTCCCTGCTCCATCCGCGAGAGATCCGACTGGTGGATGCCGATCTTGTCGGCGAGCTCCACCTGGGTCAGCTTCCGCTGCCGTCGTAGTTGCCGGATCTTGCGTCCGACGAGCTCCAGTTGTGCAGGCCTGTTCATCACGGGTTCCGTTGACTTTTATGCTATTAAACAATAAGCTCGCTTCGCTTTTCAAGCAGCGATTTACGTTTCGCGCCGCTCCGGCCTCCCCGCAATCCCATCCCGCATCGATGTTCCGAAACCTGCACCTCTTGCGTGAGCTCATCCGGCGAGACTTCAACGCCCGTTTCACCGGCTCGGCCCTCGGCGTCGTCTGGGCCGTGCTCCAGCCGCTGACGCTCGTCTTCCTCTACTGGTTCGTCTTCACCTACATGATCCCCCGCGCTCCCGGCGCGGCGGACGATCATTACATCTACTTCCTCATCGCCGGGCTGATCCCCTGGCTGGGCATCAACGAAGGCATCCTCCGCTCGACGACCAGCATCGTGGACAACGCGCCGGTGGTGCGGAAGCTCCCGTTCCGCAGCGAGCTGCTCGTCGTCGTGCCGAACGCCTCGGCGCTCATCTTCGAGGCCGTGGCCTTCGGGATCTTCCTGGTGTTCGTGATTTCTACGAAGGCGGTGCCGCGTACGTTGTGGCTTCTGCCGTTCGCCTTCATCCTCCAGTTCGCGATCCAGGCCGGGATCGGCCTGTTCCTCGCGGCGAGCTACGTCTTCTTCCGCGATCTGACCCAGATCCTCGGCTTTTTCCTCTCGATCGTCTTCTATCTGAGCCCCATCCTCTACCCGGCCGCCGGACGGTTCGAGAAGTGGTTCGCCTGGAATCCGATGACGCCGCTGCTCGGTTTGTTCCGCAGCGCGTTGCTGGCCGATGCGTTACCTGAAGTGGGGTCGATCGTATTTCTACTGGTCGTTGCGTGCGGGGTGTTCGTTGCCGGGCTGCTTTTCTTCCGCCGCGCGCAGCCGACGCTGGTCGACCTCATCTGAAACAAATCAACGTTAGGAGATAGGGATGCTCTCTCGGAAACTCGCAGTCGTCGTCTTTTCCGCAACCGCCGTCGTGAGCTCGGCGTTTGCGCAGACTACGGCGCAGACGCAGACCGCCGCGCCGGCGGGAACTCAGACCCCGGCTGCGACGTCGGCGGACAGCACGGACGGCGGCACGCCCACGTACGTGCGCCCGGAAACGGCGGAGCAGCGCAAGCTGCGCGTCGGCCCGGTCGATCCCGGCCTCAACCCGGACCAGAACACGGAGTACTACCGCTACGGCAAGCGCTATCACATCTACAAGTACGAGCGCCGTTGGGCCGCCTACGACAACGAGCCGGGCTACGTCCGCCCGTTCGCCTTCGTGAACAGCGCGAAGGAGATCTACCAGCAGAACGAGAAGTTCGTGTGGACCTGGGAGGAGATCAAGGACGCCCAGTCCGAGGCACAGGTGCCGGTCGCGGCGCCGGACATCGGCAAGTACACGCCCGAGGCCTACGTCTATCTGAAGAAGATCCAGCCGGAGTTCACTCCGCTCTCGCCGGCGTCGGCGGGGAAGCGCATCCGCTTCGAGGAGTCGTCGTCGGGCCTGCCGACGGCCGGCTCGTGGCGAAACGGCCTCACCATCGCGGACATGAACAACGACGGTTTCCCGGACATCGTCACGCCGCCGCAGCGCGGCGGTGGCGGCGTCCTGCCGGCCATCTTCCTAGGCGACGGCAAGGGCAACTGGAAGATCTGGTCGTCCGTCGTTTGGCCGTACGGCATTCAGTACGGCACTGTTGCTGCTGCTGATTTCAACAAAGACGGCAATATGGATCTCGCGTTTGCCGTCCATCTTTCCGGCGTGCGCGTGTGGCTGGGAGACGGGAAGGGCAACTTCACCGACTCGAGCAAGGGTCTGCCGATGCAGAACTACCCGACGCGCCGCCTCGTCGTGACCGACCTCGATCAGGACGGCTGGCCGGACGTGCTGGCCGTGAACGAGGGCCCGACCTCGATCGACAAGAACGTGGCGTACGGCAAGGCCGTCGGCTTCCTGAACAAGAACAAGGGTGCGGAGTGGACGGCTGTCGCGGCCGCCGATCCGAAGTACATGTTCGCCGGCGACTGGCTCTCCACGGGCAACTTCAACAAGGACAAGTACCCCGACTTCCTCGCGGCCAGCATCTACTTCCAGGCCTCGCAGATCCTCTATCTGAGCAAGGACAAGGGCAAATGGGATCCGGTCTCCTCCGACGGCGACGTGATTCCTTACCTCTCTTACTACTTCGCGAACGCGGCCGGTCCCTTCTCGTCGAAGAAGACCGATGACGCGATCCTCTCCTTCATCCGCTTCTGGCCGCAGGACGCCGACGCGTCGAAGGTGTCGGCGCCGGCCGTTCCGATCGTGAGCGGCGTGGACCGCATCACGTTCACCGGCTCGGAGCCGAAGCGGGTGCCGATCATGCGCTGGGCGGGCAACCGCGGCGTCACGGGCATGGCCACGGGCGATCTGGATGGCGACGGCAACCTCGATGTGGCGTTCACGCGCTTCGATCCGCGCGAGCTGGTGATCCTGCTCGGCGATGGCAACGGCGGGTTCAAACGCGCCGAGATTTCGGGGCTGATGCTCGAGGCGAAGACGAATTACGACCTGAAGATCGCGGACGTGAACGGCGATGGCCGTCCGGACGTGATTCTCATGTACGAGAGCGGCAGCGAGACGCGATTCGAGTCGCAGAACGGCTCGATCCATGTTTATCTGAATCGCGGCGGGGAGACGGTTTCCCCGGCTGCGGCCCAGTAAATCCGACGGTTATCTGAGGAAAAGGCGGCCTCGAGGGGCCGCCTTTTTCGTCGGACGAAGTTTTTTTGAGGAACGAGCAGGATTTTGCTCGGAAACGGGAGCGGGATCGGTTATGATGCGCGGCCACCCGAAAGCATGGATGCCCAAAAGTTCTATGGGGTAACCGCATAAAATTCCGCTTTCGCTATTGACTTGACGAATTTTTAGCCATATTCTTCCCGGCAATTGCAACCTGGGAACCTTGTGAAATACCGATCGGGAGGTGGTCATATCGCCGACAGAACGGTGATGAACAGAGTGCCAAATGCGATTTCACTTCAACAAGGATGTGTAGGAGAAAAAACATGAAGAAACTCTTGACACTGGCCATGGTGGCCACCCTCCTGACGGCGGGTTCGGCGATCGCTGCGCCGGGTGGCAAGCTTGTCCGCCCGAACGCGACGTTCACGTTCGGAGTGGGCGGCGCTGCCGGCGGCCCGACGACGACGAACAACGACGACAGCTGCGACATCGGCGTCACGCCGGCGGCGACGCTGCTTCTGCCGTATTTCGAGGTTGAGACCGCGACCCGTGCGCAGTCGACCTTCTTCACTGTCACGAACGTGACCGATCTTCCGCAGATCGCGCACGTGACGGTTTGGACGGACTACTCGTACCCGGTTCTCGACTTCAACCTGTTCCTGACCGGTTATGACGTCCAGGCGATCGACCTGTACGACATCATCGTCAATGGCATCATCGCGCCGACCGGCCCGAACGTCGGTGGCACGAGCTCGACGACCACGCCGGGCGCCATTTCGTCGGACAACGACGCGAACCCGAACATCCCGGTCGCCAACCTGGCGGCTTGCGCCTCGCTGCCGGGCGGCGTTCCGCCGAACCTTCGCGCGGACATCCTGCAGGCCCTGACGGTCGGCACGAACTCTTCGTGCACCGGCTCTGCTGGCGCCCCGCGCATCGGTGACAACCACGGCACCGTGGCCATCGGCTACGTGACGGTGGACGTCTCCTCCCGTTGCTCCCCGACCCTCCCGAACACCCCGTCCTACTACCTGAACGAGATCCTGTTCGACAACGTGCTGATCGGCGACTTCCAGCAGATCAACAAGAGCACGACGGTCGGCAACTTCGCCGGTGGCAACCCGATGACGCACATTCGGGCGATCCCGGAGGGTGGCCCGGCTGGTCCGACGGCCGTTCTCCTTGGCAACCAGACGAACTTCCCGTACACCTTCTACAGCCGCTACATCAACGGCCAGTCGGTCACGGGCTTCGGCCTGCTGCCGCTCAACCTCGATCGCCGTCAGCCGCTGCCGGCGACGTTCGCTGCCCGCTTCATCCAGGGCGGTACGAACGCGTTCAACACCAGCTTCAAGATTTGGCGTGAAGGCACCCAGGGCCCGCCGGCTACGGCCTGCACCGTGTTCCTCGGCTCCAACGCGAACGCTGCTCCGGCGACGAATGCCACGGCTGGCAACAGCTTCATTCCCATCACCGAAGTGGTTCGTTTCGACGAGCACGAGAACCCGCAGACGTTCACCCCGGGCGTCATCATTTCGCCGTCCGTCCCGGCCAACATCACGCTGCCCGAGACTTCGGCTCGCGCCACCTCCTCCGGTACGTTCCCGGCCCTCGCTTCGCCGGCTGGCGACGTCGGTGGCTGGATGTACCTCAACCTGAACAGCGGTCTCGTTGCGCCGCCGCTCGCCTCGCAGGTCAATGCCGCGCTGCACCCGACGTTCCCGGTGCCGCGTCCGAGCCAGAACTGGGTCGTCGTCTCCATGACGGCGTCCGGTCTCTTCTCGGTCGACTTTGACGCCGCGTGGCTCGGCAACGGCTGCACCCCGGCCATTGCTTCGACCAACGCGAACACCAGCGGCCTCATCGGTCCGGCTGGCGGAACGCCGGTTTGCCCGCAGGGCTCCAACCCGGCCTCCTGCACGCCTGGCCAGGCGCCGTACATCGGCACGAACACCACGCCGTAATCGCGTCACTATCGCAGTAGCCCCTAGAGGGCGGGCCGGATTTCCGGCCCGCCCTTTTTCTTTTTGCATCGCCGTCGGTCCGAGGATTCGATTTGGCGTCTACGATTTCGATTGCAAGGCGTGTTTCAATGCTTATAATAACGTCGCAACCGCGACCGATAACTACGCGCCAAGTCCCATGGGAGGGAGAAGTGACTAAACTTCGTTTCTTACGTGCTGCCATCAGTCTGCTCATCGTGGCGGCATTTGGATCGAGCGCTTACGCGCAGATCTGGCCGATTCCCGCCAGTCAGCCCGGCGTCCAGGTCCTCTGCACCGGCAACGGAATCCTCAAAGACACGTCGGGCCAGCCTGCAGGCTGCCCGGCACCGGACACGTTCAAGCCGACGTGGCCGTGGGGAGACCCGGTGCAGGCCTTCACCGGCCGCTACCTCGATTCGCTGTACGTCCAGGACGCACAGCAGACCTTCCGTACCGGCCGCGCGGGCAGCGTCCTCCTCATGCCGACGCTCAACCGCGTCTACATGCAGATCGGTCACGCGGTCGCCGCCTACTCGATGGACACGTTCTACACGCGCCTCGAGAACCGTGAGCCGCTGGTCAAGGCTACGCTCTATCCGGGCAACGCGGTCTTCCGCGTCACCTGGCACGTCGAGCAGTGGCTCAACTGGGACACGCACTTCTACGCCGAGAACGGCGGAACGGGCTGGGTCACGCCCGTCATCGATGGGCAGGACCGTCTCGTCCGTTTCGACGTCGATGACCGCGGCTATGTCTACATGGCCTACACGGTCTTCGGCTGGGGCATCGCGAAAGACACCGGCCGCAAGGGCGGTGGCGTCACCGACCTGATGTCGCCGGTCTACCAGGACTATCCGCACCCGGCGTTCGCTCCGAACCAGGTCGTCACCATCAAGAGCAGCACGAACCAGTACGTGACCTTCGTCGGCGGCGCCAGCTCCTCGACGATGGAGATGTTCGATACGACCGATCCCACGCGTCCGGTCAAGCAGCGCGACCTCCCGCTGGCCTTTGCCGAAGTCGGCAAGAGCAACAACGCGCTCGGCATCATCACGACCGACGGTCGCGTCGTGATCGCGAGCAACGACACGCTGGCCAGCGGTTCCACCATCGGCTTCACCGCCAGCCCGCCCGTCGGCGCGGCCTATCAGGCCATCACGAGCGACGGCACGAACTTCTACGCCGCCCTCCGCACGACCGGCTTCACGCTCGGCATCACGGCTTTCATTCGCCAGCCGAACGGCACCTATACCCAACAGAACTTCGACACCAGCTCCGCGATCTTCGACGGCCGCTCCATCAAGTATGGCGACGGCTATCTCACCGTCACCGGCTGGAAGGGTGGCGCCGATCTCCGCCTCTTCAAGCTGAACGGCACCACGCCGACCGAGATCGCGACGAACGACTACTTCTACAAGTACTACGGCGGCGCTCCGGGCTATGCCCGTCCGCCGATCGCCGGCCCGAGCGGTGCGATCACGCAGCGTTACAACGGCAAGCTCTATCTCATCGTCCCGGCCTGGGGTCTGGGCGACGTCTACCAGCTGAAGGCCGATGACGTCGTCTCCGTCTCCTCGCAAGGCGCCGCCGGCGTCGTCAATCCGAACGCTGATCCGCGCGTCGGCAAGGAAGTCTTCTACGGCGACAAGGTCGCCTTCGTAGGCGCCGCGAGCGCGCAGAAGACGCTCACCTGGAACTTCGGCAACCCCGAGGCGACGGGCGATCCGAACACGGCGACGAGCGGTGTGGCCCAGCAGGTCACGCACCAGTACTCCGGCCTCACGCCTTCCACGCTCGGCAGCTCGGCCCGCACCGTCACCGCGACGGACCAGAGCAACGTCGTCTCCAGCGCGACCGTCACCCTGAAGATGCCCAAGGCGCGCTTCGGCGTGAGCGGCACCACGAAGCTGCTCTTCACGCAGCCGGACGCCAGCTCCTCCGCGCCGATCGTCTACGGCGACACCTTCTACGACGGTTCCGACGGTGACGTCGACGGCCACTATTCGAAGTGGACCATCGACGGCGTGCCGACGCGCACCCAGCCGTACACGGTCACCGGCCAGCACCTCCAGCCGGTCGGCTCCTGCGGCCAGCACACCCTCGGCTTCGACGCGATGTACGGTCCGTACTCGCCGTCGACCCTCGCGACCATCGGACCCGACTTCGCGGTCGGCATCCATGACTTCGTCTACAACGTCCGTCCGTTCGCCGCGGCCATCGACGCCCCGACCTCGGACGCCTCGAACGTGACGTTCAAGAGCATCTCCCGCTCCACGAACGACACGACCGTCTTCCCCGCCTCGGCGACGCGCCTGAAGTACAAGTGGGAGCTCGTCGACTCCACCGGCGGCGTGCTGCTCGCCGGCCCGACGGCCGACGTCAGCTCGGCTGCGGCCGTTCCGAACTGGGTCGTTCCGCGTTCCCAGTTCACGGCGCGCAACATCCGCGCTCGCCTGACGCTCAGCAGCAACGTCACGCTCGGCACCGGCTCCTGCAGCAACCTCACGTCGAGCAGCGCGGTCACCGCTCCGCTCAACGGACCGGATCCGGTGATCGGCGGCGACTGCACGGCCGGCGGCCCGCCCTGCATCTTCAACGTCACCTCCGCCAGCGGCGTCAACATGACGACCGACGGGTGGACGTTCCAGTGGGACGTCACCGGTCCGGAAGCCGCCTCGGCGATCGCGAACACCAGCGCGACGTTCCAGCCGACGTTCAAGGCGATCGGCAGCTACGTCGTCTCCGTGACGGTGGCCAACGCCATCGGCACGAAGACCGTCACGAAGCAGGTCACGGTCACGACGGCCGGCTCGACCTGCCCGGAGATGACGGCGAACAACGTCTACGTCCACTTCACCGGCCCGTCGAGCAGCTGCACGGAGAACGTGCCGAACTGCACGACCACCGACACCCTGCCGTTCAGCATCGCCTCCTTCGGCTATGACTTCTCGTGCGGTTCGCACTCGTACTCCTGGAGCTTCGGCGACAACCAGACGGCCACGGGCAAGAACGTCACGCACAAGTACTCGGCGAACGGCACGTACAACGTCAGCTGCGTGATCACGAACGGCGGCCAGACGTTCACGGCCACGTCGACGGTTCGCGTCGGCGCGTCCCAGCCGCAGCCGCAGCAGCCGAATCCGGTTCCGCAGCAGCCCAACCCGGTTCCGCAGCAGCCGAATCCGGTCCCGCAGCAGCCGACGGGTTGCGGTGCGCTCGACGCCTCGCATGTCTACTTCGCATTCACCGGCCCGGCTTCGAACTGCAACCAGAACAACACCAGCAGCACGCCCTGCAGCCGTTCGGAAGTCGTCTCGCTGACGGCGATGGGCTTCAACTACGACTTCGGTTGCTCGAGCCACTCGTACACGTGGAGCTTCGGTGACGGCAGTGCGTCCGCCAGCGGCCGCACGGTCAACCACCAGTTCAACCAGAGCGGCGCGCTCAACGTCACGTGCACCATCAACAACGGCACGTCGGTCTACTCGATCGTCCAGACGGTCAACGTCCAGGGCGGCTCGACGCCGACCACTCCGACGACGCCGACTACCCCGACGACGCCCACCACGCCGCAGCCGGGCGGTTGCGGCACCATGACCGCCTCCAACGTCTTCTTCGATTGGCGCGACACGGCCAACACCTGCAACGCATTCAGCGGCAACTGCCCGGTGGGCGACGTCCTGCAGTTCACGGCCAAGAGCTTCACCGGATATGACTTCGGTTGCGGCAACCACACGTTCCAGTGGGACTTCGGCGACGGCGGCTCGACCAGCGGCCTCAACGCCAATCACGCGTACACGCAGGCCAAGAGCTACGACGTGAAGCTGACCATCAACAACGGTGCGCAGACGTTCATCGTCACGCAGCAGGTGAAGGTCGGCTCGTCGCAGATCGGCGGCGGCACGAACCCGGATGTCTCGTTCGACGTCGACGCCATGGAGCCGCTCGTGGGCACCTACAGCTTCCACCCGGTCGTCACCCCGGCGGACGGCGTGATCAAGTGGACGTGGAACTTCGGCGACGGTCAGCAGATCACCTCGACGACCGGCACCGACCAGATCCACAAGTTCAACGAGTTCAAGGTCTACGTCGTCACGCTCACGGTCGAGCGGTCCTCCGGCCAGCCGGTCACCTTCTCCAAGGAAGTGATCGCCCAGCCGCCGCACCGCCGCTCCTCCCGACACTGAGCCGCCGTACGCAATCCATGTAGTGCTTTCCGGGTGGCGGGCTTCGGCCCGCCACTCGTTTTTTGTGCGCCCGACCTAGAATGTCCCCGATGGAAATCGCCGTCCGCGCGGCCGACCTCTCGAAGCAGTACGACATCTACCGCAGCCCGCTCGACCGCCTGATCGAACTGGTCACGACCCGCAAGCGCCACACGGTCTTTCCGGCGCTGCAGGACGTGACGTTCGAAGTCGAGAAAGGGGAGACGATCGGGATCATCGGCCAGAACGGCGCGGGCAAGAGCACGCTGCTCAAGCTCCTCTGCGGCGTCACCCGCCCGACGAGCGGCTCGCTCCAGACGCACGGCACGATCGCCTCGATCCTGGAGCTCGGCACCGGCTTCCATCCCGAGTTCTCCGGCCGCGACAACGCCGCCCTCAACGCCGCCATCCTCGGCCTCACGCCGTCGGAAGTGAAACAGCGACTGCCGGCCATCCTCGAGTTCTCCGAGCTCGGAACGTTTCTCGACCGGCCGGTGAAGACGTACTCCTCCGGCATGTACATGCGCCTCGCGTTCTCCGTGGCGGTGAACGTCGATCCCGACATCCTCGTCATCGACGAAGCGCTCGCGGTCGGCGACGGGCACTTTCAGAAGAAGTGCATCGACAAGATCCGCGAGTTCCAGGAGGCGGGGCGGACGATTCTCTTCTGTTCCCACGCGCTTTACTACGTCACCTCCGTGTGCCGTCGCACGCTCTGGCTCGATCACGGCTCGCTGATGCGTTACGGGCCGTCGCTCGACGTCGTGCACGACTACGAGACGTTCCTGCTCCAGCGCGATCGCGAGCATCCGGCGAGCGAAGGCGAGCCGGAGCCGGAGCGCACGCGCTCGCCGGTGCGCATCACGGAGCTGACGGTGTGCGACCGCGGCGGACGTCCGCGCGACCGGTTCGCGCGCGGTGAAGACGTTTACGTGAAGATCCGCGTGCACTCCGAGCGCGCGACCCAGCCCGTGCATGCGCTCGTGGGCGTGAACCGCGCCGCGGATGACCTGCAGATCTTCGCCGTCGGCACGCATTCCGACGGCCTGGCGCCGATGTCCGGCCGCAACGAGTACGAGCTCACCGTGCAGCTCTCGGACGTCCCGTTGCTGCGCGGCGACTACTCCGTGATCGCCTACGTCGGCGACGAGAACGCGCTCACCGCGTTCGACCGCCGCGACCTCCGCCCCGGCTTCAGCATGACCGGCGAGCGTTTCGAGGTCGGCATCTTCGACATCAAGCATCGCTGGCAGCTCGAGCATGCGGAGCTCGAGACGCCCGTCGCGCGATGATCTCCCTCCTCGTCGTCAACTATCGCTCCGCGGCACTTGCCGCAGAGGCCATCCGCACCGCGCACGCCGCGTCTTCAACGCCGTTGCAGGTCGTCGTGGTCGACAACAGCGACGAAGCCGACGCGTTGCGCCCGCACGCCGACGTCGTGATCGCCAGCGCGACGAATCGCGGCTACGCGGGCGGCATCAACGACGGTCGCCGCGTCTGCACCGGCGAGATTCTCATCGCCTGCAATCCCGATGTGACGTTCGCACCGGGCGCGATCGACGCGCTCGCAGCGGAGCTCGCGAACGGCGCGGCCGTCGCCGGGCCCGCGCTCTTCTGGGACGACGCGCACGCCTGGCTTCTCCCTCCCTCGGATCGCAACACGGCCGGCGAGAAGATCGACGAAGTGCTCGCCAGCCGTTCCCCGAAATGGGCCGCGCAACGCGATCGCCGCCGGTTCCGCAAGCGGCTCGCATTCTGGTCCGCGTCCGAGACGCGCGAGATCGACGCGCTCTCCGGCGCCGTCCTCGCCATCCGCGCCGAAGCCTTCGACGCTCTAGGCGGCTTCGACGAACGCTTCGCGCTCTACTTCGAGGAAACCGACTTTCTCCGCCGCGCCGCCGAGCGGCAGATGCGCATCGTTTATGCGCCGCGAGCGCGCGTTCGACATCTGTACAACCAGAGCGCGAGCCAGGTCGCGAGCGAGGCCGCGATGCGTTACGCGCAGTCGGAGCTTCGCTATCTCGAGAAGTGGAACGGTCCGTTCCTCGCGCGGCTCTTGAAGCGCCTGGAGAAGAGCACGCGTTTCCCGACGCCGATCACGCCGAAGACGGCGAGCGAGTACGTGATCGAGGCCTCGCCGCTGCCGAGCTTCGACACGGCGGCGGGACGATTCTCGAAAGCGCCCGACCTCTCGTTGCCGCCGGACGTCGCCGCCAGCTGGCGCGGCGGACCGCTCTACCTTCGCGCCGTCACTCCCGACGGGGACGTGGTCGCAACGGTAGAATGGCGTCCATGAGCGCGCCCTGCGTCTCGATCCTGCTCCCGCTTCCGGGAAGCACGGGCGAAGCCGCCTCCGCGAGGGCGGCGATCGAGCGTTACCTCGAGACCACCGGCTTCACGTTCGACGTGATCCCGATCGAGGCGCGCGAAGGGGAGGGTTACGGCGCGCAGCTCCGGCGCGGATTGGCCGAGGCTCGGGGGGCGACGATCGTGATTGCGGACGCGGAGCTGCCGTATCCGATCAGCGCGATCGGCGACGCCGTGGCCATGATCGACTCCGGCGCCGCAGACGTCGTCTTCGGCAGTACGCGGAGCGGCGAAGATCCGCGCAACCTCCTGCTCCACTGGACGCTCGTCCCGATCCTTCCCGATCCCGCGGTACGCTTGAAGGCGTTCTCCGAGCATGCCGCGCGGCTCACGATCGGCGAGTCGAAGCTGCCGGGCGGCGCGTGCGATCTCGAGCTCGCGTTTCTCGCGAACAAGTACGGCTTCCGCGTCGAGCGGCTCACCGTCCCGAACGGCGGCACCACGCGCAGCTTCTCGGCGACGAGTCTCGTCTCCGCGATCCGCGTCCGCCTCATCAACCGGAACATGGGCTACCGCGCCGCGCGGCGTTGCCCGGTCTGCTTCTCGAACGAGGTCTGGAGCTGCGGACAGATTCCGGACAACGTCATCCGCTGCTGCAAGCGCTGCAAGTGCCGTTACCTGAACCGGATCGTGGCCGATGAAGACACCGGGCCGGTCCGGCGCGAGATCGGCGCGCCGCGCGACGTCAGCGACCCGTTCGACGACACGCATCACTCCCGCGGCGCGCGCGACAAGACGAGCGTGCGCCGCCTCGCGTATCTGCGTCGCCAGCTCACCGCCGGCGCGCGCGTCCTCGAAGTCGGCGTTCGCGACGGCGGTTTCGGCTCCGTTGCGGCGCGCGAGTTCGAATACGTCGGCATCGATCGCGCGCAACCGGCCGCACGCGGCGCGCGAGCGAAGGGTCTCGAGGTTTACTGCGCCACGCTCGGCAGTTTCGTCAACACCGGCCCCGCCTTCGACGCCATCGCGCTCTTCCACGTCTTCGAGAACATGGCCGACCCGTACGACGCCCTCGGCCGCCTCAAAGACCTCCTCAAGCCGGGCGGGCTGCTCTTCCTCACGACCTTCGACACCGAGGGGATTTTGTACTTGATGACCGAGGGGCGACGGATGGTGGAGAACTTCCGGAACCATCGGATTCTTTACTCCCGCTCCGCGCTCATCGAGCTGCTCGAGCATTCCGGCTACGAGATCCTCGACATCGGTCCGGACTTCGAGTTCCGCGATCACAAGTTCCTGCGCCATCGCGTGATCAACCGCTGGCCTTATCTCGCGGCGCTGCTTCGTCCCATCTTGCGCATCCTGCCGAACCCTCTGCTGGTCACCTCCGGCTCGATGAGCATCCTGGCGAAACGGCGCGCCGGGCCGACTGTCGACATCCGTTCCATCCGCTCCGTCGAGCCGACGCATGCCCGTTGACGTTCGCGCGTGGCGCGCCGGCGACGAAGCCGGGATCCTCGAGCTCTTCCACCGCTCCTTCCCTCACGCGAGCTTTCCGCTCGAATTGTGGCGTTGGAAGTACGAACGGAATCCGTTCGGCCGCACGCGCATCACCGTCGCGACAGACGAGAACGGCGAGATCGTCGGCCAATACGCGGCGTACCCGGTCTTCTTCCGCGAGAACGGCCGCGACGTGCTCGCGCACCAGGTCGGCGACACGATGACTGCCGTGCACGTGCGCCATCTCGGCCGCGGCCCGACATCGATTCTCGGCCGCGTCGCCGCGCATTTCTACGAGACGTTTTGCGCCGGCCAGGTCGCGTTCAACTTCGGCTTCAACGTCGACAACGTCCAACGCTTCTCCATCCGCTTCCTCGGCAGCGACTGCGTGGAGAACGTCGTCTACCGCGTGCGCGATCTGCGGGCGCATCCTCTGAAGCCGCTGCCTCGCTGGGAGCGTTGGCCCGGCGGCTGGCAGATGGAGCTCGTTCGCAGCGTGGGCGACGAATACGACGACTTCTTCCGCCGCGTGGCTCCGCACTACGGCTTCCTGCTGCGCCGCGACGCACAGTACCTGCGCTGGCGCTATTTCGAGCAGCCGCACGCGCCGTACGTCATGGTTGCCATCCGCAAGTGGCGGCGGCTCGTCGGCTTTCTCGTCTTCCGCATTCGTGAGAACCGCTTCACGATCGGCGATGCCTTGTTCGATCCGCGCTGGCCGCAGGCGTTCGAGATCCTCCTCCGGCGCGTGGTTCCGTCGTATCCGGTCGAGGAGATCGAAGGCTGGCTCTCGCATCATCCGGCGTGGTGGGACAGACTTTTGCACGAGGTGCAATTCGCGGAGCGGGCCGAGCCGCAGAACCTCGGGCTGATGTGCGTGCCGTTCGCGATGGCCGACGCCACGCAGCGGATGCGCCGATCGCTTTACTACACATGGGGAGACTCCGATCTGTTTTGATGGGCGCAACGCGTGCATGTCGATCTCATCCGTCGGTAGAATGGATACCCGATGAGTGAAGTCCGGCCCCACAGCGGCGGCAGCGGCTCGACGAAACGCATTGCGGACGTCGAAAAGAAACGGATTCTCGTCATCGACGACGATCTTCCGTTGCGCGGCATGCTCGCCGCCGCCCTCCGCCAGCACGGCTTCCAGGTCCTCCTCGCCGGCGATGGCGCGGAAGGGCATCGGGCGTTCACGATCCACAGCCCGCACCTCATCCTCCTCGACTTGGCCATGCCCAACGTAAACGGGTGGGACTTTCTGCAGCGCCTGCAGGAGACCGGCCGGCTGGGCAAGATCCCGATCATCGTCGTCTCCGCGCACCTTCGCGTCGATCCGCAGGCCGTGTTGCAGATGGGCGTCTCGGCCATCCTTCCGAAGCCGTTCAACCTGCACGACCTCATCGATCTGATCGAGCACCTCGCGCCGTGAAGGACGTGCGCGAGCGCGTCGCGTCCCTCTACGACTCGCGCTTTCTGGCCGGCTACGCGCGTTGGAAGATCAAGAGCGATCCTGCGTACGCCGCTGCCTTCGCCGCCTTGCCGAACGCGCCGCTCCTCGACCTCGGCTGTGGCCCCGGCGTGATGATGTTCTACCTCCGGGAACGCGGCTTCACCGCCCCGATCCTTGGCATCGATCACGACGAGGAGAAGATCGCCGCCGCACGCAAGGCGTCGCGTTACGAAGGTCTCGAGCTCCGTTCCGGCGACGCCCGCGCGCCGATCGACTTCCGCGGCAGCACGGTGATGCTCGACATCCTCCACTACTTCAAGCAGCACGAGCAGCAGGCGCTGCTGCGCGCCGCGGCGGAGCGCGCGTTGCCCGGGAGCGCGGTCGTGATTCGCGACTGCGTGCGCGACGGCTCGTGGCGTTACCGCGCGACGTACGTTCAGGAATCGTTTTCGCGCGTGATCGGCTGGCTGCGCGCGGAGCGGTTGCACTTCCCGACGCGGGAGGAGATCGAGCAGCCGTTCGCAGGATTCGACGTCGAGGTGCGGCCGATGTGGGGCCACCTGCCGTTCAACAACTACCTGTTCGTCTTCAGGCGTCCGTCTTCCGGAATCACGAACGCGTAGCCGCGTTGCTGCAGCTCATCGACGACGTGGGCGATCGTCCCTGCGGACCACGTGCGCCCCTGATGCATCACCACGATCGCCCCCGGCTCCACGCGCGGAACGATCCGATCGGCGACGCGCTGCGCATCGTCTCGAACGGAGTCGAAGCCACGCACGGTCCAGCCGATGAGCCGCAATCCGCGTTTCGCCAACATCGGATGCACGAACGGGTTCTTCATCCCGACCGGCGCGCGGAACCACGGGCCGTCCACCGGAACGCCGTCGATCTCCCACGCTAGCCGCGACGGCGGCAAACACCAGAACCACGCAGCGGGATGCGTACGCGAGTGATTGCCGACCGAGTGGCCGCGCGCGACGATCTCCCGCATCAGCTCCGGACTTGCTTCCGCAAGCACCCCTTTCACGAAGAACGTCGCCTTCGCGTTGCGCGCATCGAGCAGGTCGAGGATCGCACGCGTGTCGTCGGTCGGGCCGTCGTCGATCGTGAGCCAGACTTCCTTTGCCTTCGTATCGAAGTGCGTGATCACCGGCCCGAGCCATTGCTGGTTTGGACGCAGCGTCGGGATGAGCAGCAGCGCGTGCGACAGCGCCAGGATGCCGATCGCCAGCCACGGCGAATGCGGCCACACGAGCACGAGCAGCACCGGGGCGACGATCGCGAACGCGATGATCAGGCGACGCATCGCGCCTCCAGCTCCGCCACCTTGCGCCGCAGCGGGAAGAGAATGACGGCGGCGAGCGCATTCAGCGTGAGCACGGCGAAGAAAACATACGCCAACCAGCGATTGATGCCGCTCCGCGTCACGAAATACGCAGATGCGATGGTCATCAGCGACCAGTAGAACACCGAGTTCAAGCGATGGTTGTTGGCCTCGAGCGATCGTCCGAACAGCGGCATCATCGCGGCGCCGAGGATGTACAGAGGAAGCTGGATGACGATCCAGCCGACCGGAATCGCGGCCAGCTTCCACCAGCCGTGCATCGCCGTGGACATGTAGCACATCACCGTCAGCGTGGCCCAGATCGACGTCGTCAGGTTCTCCAGCGTGCTCTGGTCGCGATCGATCACGAGGATCAGTCCCGGCTGCGGCTTCGGCCGCGCGTTGCGCAGGATCAGGAACGCGATCAGCCGCATCAGCGCATAGCGATGCCGCGAAGGCAGCCATCGAGCCTCGGCGCGATCGCGCACGATGTTCATCATCATGCCGGCGGCTCCGCGATTGGCTCGAAGTGGAACCACTGGTACCAGGACTCGGCGATCACCGGCTCGACCTGCGCGATCCACGCTTCGAGTCCACGGCCGAGGTCGGCGTCGCGATCGCGACTGCGGCGCTCGACGGTGATCGGGCTGCCGGTCACGAGCCGATACCGCCGCCGCCCGTTGCGAACGACGAACAGTGGGAAGATCGGTACGCGGGCGGCCATCGCCAGCGCGAACGGACCGGCGGGCAGCCGAGTCTTCGTGCCGAAAAGCGTCGCGGGAAGCGTCGCGATGCCGGGCGTCACGCGGTCGCCTTGGATCGCCACCAACTCACCGCTGCGTACCGCGTCCAACAACTCGAACGCGAGATCCGCCGCCTTCGTATTGAAGTCGATCCGCAGCGCCTCGGGCGTCGCACCGCGTCCTTTCTGCTGTTCCTCGAAGGCGCGCGTTTGCGGATCGATCTCCGGCGCGCGCACCATCACTATCCGGCGCGGCGACGTCTCGGCGAAGAGATGCGCGCCGAGGTCGTAGCTTCCCATGTGCGCGGTGACGATGACCGCGCCCCCGGCGTGCTCCTTCAGCGCCTCGAAGTTCTCGATCCCGACGAACTCCCAGTCCGGAATCATGCGCATCTCGCGGAAGCGCACGTTGTCTGCGATCGTCCACGCGAAGTTGCAGAAGACTCGGTAGGCGCGGAAGAAGTTGATCAACGCCCACGAGCCGGGCTTGACCGCCTTCATGTTGCGCATCACGGCGTTGCGGCCGCTTTTCCAGAGCAGCGTGAAGAGAAATGCCCAGAAAACGAGGATCGCCGGCTCGATCCAGATCGGCACGTTCAACACCGCCCAGCGGAGAAACTGCCGCCAGAAGACGCCGCGGGCGAGAAAGCGACGCGACCACCTCACGTGCGGATGATATCGCCCAGCTTCCGCGCGCTGGACGGCAAGCGCGGGCGCAGGAGATCGAAGAGCGGGCCGGCCATGAGCGACTCGTCGCCCGGATACGTCGGCACGATGTGGAGAGGGAAGCGGGCAAAGATCTCGCGATCGGGCATGCGCCGCAGCGCCTGCACGCGGCTCCGCTTTTCCATGAGATGCGCTTCGTTGCGAAAGATCCAGTCGAGGGCGCGGAACTGCATCGTCGTGAGCGGGTCATCGAGCTTCGCCAGCGTGCGTTTGCGCCCGAAGCCGCGGCGGCGGCTCGGTTGCGGCGTGAGCGCCTCGCGCGTCAGCTCCGCGGCGTCGTCGTTGCGCGTCGTCGCGTAGTGATGGAGTCGATGGAGATACGTGAAGAGCACGGCGCCCGAGGCTTCGCGGAGGTCTTCGTAGTTCTTGAACGCGGTCTGCAACGCATTGCGCTCGAACAGCACGCCGCGTTCGAAGTTGCCGAGGCGGTTGGAGGTC
>JAFAVZ010000614.1 GCA_019242175.1 Acidobacteriota bacterium | reverse complement strand
CAGGGAAGCTCGCAGCAGGTGATGACGCAGAAGCTGATGACCACGAATAACGACCGGGGACGCGCATCAAACGCTGAGAAACAACGTGGGCGCGGGCTTCAGCCCGTGCCGGGACCGGCTGAAGCCGGCCCCCACGTTCATTGATCGTAGGAGCTCACCACCCGCGCCACCTCCTCCAACCACCGTTGCCGCCCTTCCAACTCGTGCACGGTGCCAACGAGGCTGAGGTACTCGTACGGATCGTCCTGGACGCGAAACGACGTCACCAACGCGCGTATCCGTCCGAGCTCGCGTTCCAGATTCCGTTGCGCCTCGGCCACGAATTCTGCGCGTTGTTCCGGCTGCAATGCGCCGAGGAAGGAGAGGCGGGTGCGGACGGGATCGAACGTCGGGGCGGCGGTCCATTCCGGGAGCGGCGGTCCGATCCAACTGCGCAGCGCGGTCATGCCGCGGCGCGTCACCGAGTACTCCTTCTTCGAGCCGCGGCCCCATTCGCTCTCCTTCGCCTTGATGAGGCCATGCTGTTCGAGACGCGCGAGCAGCGGGTAGATCGCGCCGGCGCTCCCGCTCCAGTGCGCCGACCCGGAAAGGAGGAACTCCTGGCGCACGACGTAAGCCGTGCACGGGCCGCGGAGCCAGACGACTCCCAGGACGGTGCTCTCCAGTTCGGTGGCTTCGCGCATGGGGGCGAAACATCATAGCCCGAGCCGCGTAATAGTCCGAAAAGAACTATGAGACGCACCGCACTTCTGCTCCTCCCTTTCTTGATCGCCGCCAGCACCTTCGCCGCCGGCCCGCTCACGAAACAACAAGCCCTCGACCGTTGGGCCGCAGCCCTCGGCGGCCGCGCGAAACTGGCAAACATCCAGGCCGTCCAACGCGAGCTCGCGTTCCGCACGGGCGGCATCGATGGAACCGATCGGGAATGGATCACGGCGAAGGGACAAGCCCGGACCGAGGTGGAGATGGGCGGGTTTTCTTCGGTGACCATTTTCGACGGGCACGAAGGATGGGCGGCGGATGGCGACGCGCAACCGCATCGCCTCGCCGGTCCCGATCTCACCGGCGCCATCACGACCGCGTATCTCGACTCCTATGCGCAGTTCTTCCCGGAGCGCGGCAAGGCCTCGATCACGTTGCAGGATGGCGAGTACGCGACGCTCGTCATCACGCCGGAAGGTGGCCGCGAGATCCGCGTCCTGCTCGACAAGAAAACGTGGCTGCCGCACGCGATGATTCAGCCGCTGCAGGAGCGCACGCAGACCGTCACGTTCCTCTCGTGGAAGGAAGCCGGCGGCGTGAAGTTCCCGAGCGAGATCCTGCAGTCGACGGGCGATGCGAAATTCGACGTCCGCATGACGACGAAGAAGATCGACGTGAACCCGGCCGTCGACGTCGCCTTGTTCGCGAAGCCGGAGCCGAGGCTCGCCGCGATCGCGTTCCCGAACGGCGCGAAAGTCGTGACCTCGCCGTTCCGCCTCGTGCAGAACCACATCTACTTCCCGATCTCCGTGAACGGCGCAGCGCCGGCGGATTTCATCTTCGACACGGGCGCCGAATTCACGCTCATCGATCGCAAACGCGCGGAAGCTCTCGGCCTGAAGATGGCCGGCGCGATCGAGGCGCGCGGCTCCGGACCGAATTCGGCGCAGACGTCGCTGATCGCCGATCCGCGCATCTCTTTCGCCGGCCTCACGATGCCCCTCGACGTCATGGCCGCCCTCGACCTCGGCGCGTTATCACTGCGCGAAGGCAAGCGCATCGAAGGCATCATCGGCTACGGCGTTCTGAGCCGCTTCATCATCGACGTCGACTACGCAAAGAGTGAGCTGCGCTTCCACGATCCGGCGTCGTTCGTGGCGAACGCGCAGGCGAGCGTGCTGCCGGTGCAGTTCCACGGCAACCTCCCGATCGTCACGGTGAAGGTCACCGATGCCGGGGGCGCGACGCACGAGGCGCATCTGCTGATCGACACCGGCGCGCGCAATGCCGTCGTGCTCGCGAAGCCGTTCCTCGACCGCACGAAGCTGGCAGAAGGCAAGACGATCGCCGGCCTCCTCGGCGCAGGCGTCGGCGGCGCGACGGCGCAACGCATCGGGCGGCTGCAGAGCATCGAGCTCGCCGGGATGAAGATCGACGCGCCGATCACCAGCTTCTCGACGGCGACCAGCGGCGCCGAGGCCGATCCGAATGTGGATGGATTGATCGGGGGCGACATCCTCAAGCGCTTCACGCTGACGATCGACTACCCGCACGAGCGGCTGCTCCTGGCGAAGAACGCGGCGTTCGGCGAACCGTTCGAGTTCGACATGAGCGGCGCGTACTTCGTCGCCGTCGATGAGAAACTCGACCGGTTCCGGGTCGACAACGTGATCGCCGGCTCGCCCGCCGCGAACGCCGGAGTCGCCGCCGGCGACGAGTTGGTGAGCATCGACGGCAAGATGCCGGCCTCGCTCGAGACG